>JAUZPS010000118.1 GCA_030705945.1 Bacillota bacterium | reverse complement strand
TTACTGAATTAAAAACGCTTGCCAAAAGTATTACATCGGCCATATTTATAACGCCGTCATTATTGAGATCTCCATTAGTAGTAACAATCGGACTTGACGTTGCTGAACCACCTTCAAATGTAAACCAATCAATATTTACAGAGCCTGAAAATACAAGATACAGATCATTTACTCCTGAAACATTGCTTATATTGCAGGTTTGTTCCTGATATGTATTCCAGTCGCCTGTCGATGCCACCGGTAAGGTACCTACGAGGGTACCGGTGGGACTATTCAATCTTAATTCAATATTTGCAGTACCGGAATCTGCTACAAGCGCTTTGAACGAAGTTGCTCCGCTTCCAAAATCTATCTTGTTAAATACCAGATAGTTGCCGCTATTGATATAGCCAATACCGCTTCCGCCATTGGTTGTGGTTATTGTCTGAATGGTTGAAGAATTAGCGCTGTTGTAACTCTCTGCTTCCAGTCTTATAAAAGCGCTTCTTTGAGTTATCGGTGTAGTTGGGGTAGGTATCGGCGTATTAGTTGGCGTGTTAGCCGGCGAGTTGGAGGGCTCTGGCGACGCGCTGGCTAAATATTGTTTAAGCCATGTAAGCGCAGACCGCTCACCTCCGCTCGAATTCATTAACCATGTATTATCGATCCAGGTAGCTTTATACTGATAGCCCCATAAGGTTATACCTTTTACATATGGGCTTTCATATAGAACCGGGAATTTTTCCTTATATCTGTTTAGCTGAGTAGTATCATCCGCGCCTGTCATGTCAAGCTCCGATACATATACTGGAAGACCTGTAGCGCCCAATATATTTAAAACATTTTTCATTGTGCTTACAGAAACTGTATCCATGTTAAACTGGTGGCACTGTATTCCTATTCCGTCTATTAAGCCTTTGCCTTTTAAAATATTTATGATCTTTACATAATTGTTTGCAGCATTTGTATCGCCTATTATTCCATAATCATTAATAAGCAGTTTTGAGTTTGGAAACGCCTGTCTTGCCTGTTCAAATGACCAAACAATCCAATCCCAGCCAGTTGATCCGGATCCGCCAATGGCGTTTCTGAAAGGCGCGGGTGAATGCAAAGGCTCATTTACAACATCAACAAAATCAGCTTTGGGATATTTTTTACCTGCTGCTTGTATCCACTCCAACACTTCAGCTTTCTGATCAGCTTCTGAAAGGCTGGTTATCCAGCTTGGGTACTGACTACCCCATACCAGTGTATGAAACTTGAAAGGAATACCGTTATTTTTGGCATAGTTGTAGATGGTATCCGCATTTCCCCAATTCATATTACCGCGGCTTCCTTCAACACTTCCCCACTTGGTTCCATTCTCTGGTGTTACCTGATTCCAATAAGTTCCAAAGTTTGCTGGAACGCTGCCGGCTATAATATTACCAACCCACTTCGAACCTTTTGCCATTGCCGCATCAGCAGTTTTTGTTGTCAGCAGCATACATAACATCATTGTCATGAATAAGACAGCACTAATTATTTTTCTTGTTTTTGTTGCACGCATACATTTTTCCCTCCTCAGATTACTTAATATTAATAAAAGACCTTAACAGACTCTTCAAAAGTATAAGTTACGGCTTGTCTACCGTTGCCTTTTATTTATTCTTTTCCAACGATATACTTTTTTTATGGTTTGTTAAGGTCTCCTGCCTTGCTTTTAATGAAGTAAAATTCTGTTAACCTCAGCGGTGTTTGTCGTTAATTCATAAGAGCTTCTTTTAAAGCAGTATATGCTGGCTTAGGGTTGTAACTTTTATCATATATCAGAGCGTTATCGTATCCAGAGAAAGTACCCGGAATCCATGAGTATTTATCAGTAAATCCCCATATCATAAACGTAGTGCAATTCGGGTTTGCCAGACAGATCTGCATCAATGATTTGTAATTGCTAGCCTGTGTCTGGAATGCAGTAGTCTGATTTGCTGATGTTGGTATGCGTATATCCGTTTCGGTAAAGGAAACCTTAACTCCGATAGCTGCATAACGCTTGATATTTTGATCAATAGCTGAAAGTTGAGAAGCGCTCATTCCATTGACAAAGTGAGATTGGAAACCAACTCCATCAATAGGTATTCCTCTTTCCTTCATACTTTTAATCATATTATATGCAGCATTAGACTTAGAGCCCATATCTTCGATATTATAATCATTATAATAAAGGAGCGTATTAGGATCAGCCTGTCTTGCAGCTGTAAAGGCTTTGTCTATAAAATCAGTACCGATGGTATTTTTCCAGACACTGCTTCTTAACGCATTTCCATTTGCGTCGTCGATGCATTCGTTACAAACATCCCACTCCTTGATCTTTCCTTTGAAATGAGTCATAACCTGAGTAATGTGGTTAGTCATTACTGAAAGAAGAGAATCACGAGTCCAACTTTTTCCAGTAACCCATGAAGGTATCTGAGAATGCCATACAAGTGTATGTCCACGCATTTGCATACCGTTGTTCTGAGCAAAAGTAAGCAATTTATCCGCATTTGTATAGTTAAAACTATTTTGCTGTGGCTCTAAAGCGTCAAATTTCGTTTCATTTTCACAAACTACCATTCCGAATTCTTTTTTCAAAATATTATTATAATTTGAATCTACCTGATTATTAAACCATTGACTATTAACACATGTTCCAAATATTTTTCCCTTTACATTTGCATAATCACGCAGTCCTGTTCCAGCAAGCGAAGGAACGGGAGTAGGCGATGGAGCGCGTGTTGGAGTAGGTGTCGAAGTATATGTAGGGGTATTGCTAGTAGATGTTACTACTTTGTTAAAATTAGAAGCAATACTTATAACATCTGACATATTTATAACACCGTCATTGTTAAGGTCATATGTTGAAACAAATTTGGGATCTCCGCTTACTGTATTGAATGCTTTTGCCAAGAGTATAACATCAGCCATGTTTATAACGCCGTCATTGTTGAGATCTCCTTTTATAGTAACGACAGGAGTCGTCGGCTCGGTACTGCCTCCAAATGTAAACCAGTCGATGTTTACTGCTCCTGAAAATACAAGATAAAGGTCATTTTGACCTGTTACTTTACTTATATTGCAGGTTTGTTCCTGATATGTATTCCAATCTCCTGTAGATGCTACAGGTAATGTTCCTATAAGGGTACCAGTCGGGCTGTTTAATCTCAGCTCGATATTTGAAGTACCTGAATCTGCAACAAGAGCTTTAAAAGAGGTTGCTCCACTTCCAAAGTCTATATTGTTATATACCAAATAATTGCCATTTTCTATATATCCCAAACCACTTCCGCCATTAGTTGTAGTTATTGTTTGAATGGTTGAAGAGTTCAGACTGTTATATTTCTCTGCTTCGATTTGTGTATAAGCCGATCTCGGTCCAGGTGTAGGTTCAGCAGGTTGTGTTGGTGTTGGTGTAAATGTAGGTGTTGGTGTAGTCGAAGGATTGTTAGGCGAGAATGTTCCGGGATAATTTCTGATGAGTCCTAAATCCCATGTAAGCTGCTGATATGCCGCATTTGATATGCTTAAAGTACCCTGAATGAAGAAATCAACATGGTTGATGTCATTAATTTCGAGTTTCTGATTATATCCAGAGCGGATAAGCTCACCGTGGGAAACATTAGTAGTCCACTTAGAACCATTATATTTTGTAAGAGTTGCCTTTGTTGCCCACTTATTATTAACCAGTGTCCACGGCCCTCCTGCGCTTGAGGAGGTAAATAATTCATAACTTCTACCATCTATCATGGCTTCTACAAGTAAATAGTATTGACCATCGGCTTTGCTTTTATAGACCTCTGAAGCTTCAAAAACGTTGGAGCAAGCAACTGTTGGCGCGCTCCAGCCTTTGTTAGGGAAGTTTGACAGAGCTGTTTTACGCATATATAGTTTAGCCGAACCGTCACTTGGCGTGTTGTACATATAAGCATATTGATCATCACAGATAATGTAATAATCCCAGCCCATATTCCCTGATACACCGAAAGATTTCGGTCCGGACCATGAGGTAGGGTCTGCTGGATTTGTTGATGTGGCATAGGCTGCCCCATATGTTCCATCCTGGTAAACAAGATACCATAAATTCTGAGGCTCGAAATAAAACAATTCCGGCGCGCAGAAATAGCTTTCTCCTATTTTACTCATGTAAGTACGTGGCGCAGTTTTGAGCCCTTCAATGGTGGACGCGGACGAAAAACACATTTGCCATCCGTCACTCTGATTTGCTCCTGTGTAATACACAAGGTATTTACCGTTATAGTAAACAATAGTTGGGTCTTTAGCCGCATAATAATCATATGGTTTGCACTGAGCATGAAAAACCACCGGGTCATCGACAGTCCATGACGGGCTGGGGTTCGCCGAAGCGTTCAATACAGTACAAAACATTAAGAACATGAAAGCCAATCCAAAAGTAATTGAAAAACCTTTTTTAAACCACTTCATAATTTTTACGCTCCTTTTTAAACTTATTATCGTATTGAGTTAGATTCTATCTGGTTTATTAACAAATTTTTCTACTCACCTCCTGGTAAAACAGACTTATCACCCATTATAATTTGAATTTATAACAATTTTAAGAAAATCAACATGCATAAATAAGACAGGTTATTTGTACTATTTTAACCAACCAATTATTTGATGAAGATGTCTTAAATAAAATGTATTCTTCAACTTCGCAAAGCCCCATCTTCATTATGTTTGTTGTGTTAGAACCAGTTATTGCTAAAGAGCCAAAAACCAAGGTTATGCGCTACCAAAGATATTATATTTTGGATCACTTTGTAAACTAGATAGATAATGGTTTACAATGATGGTTTACAATAGAAATAAAAGAAATATTGTCTCCTATATTGAATTTAAAAGGGAAAAGTGTATAATGATATTATGAAAAGATGAGGAGGTGTTGCTGGCTATTAGGATAAGTCTGCTTGTTTTGTAAAGTATGGTTAACGAGATCTTGATAATTTTTTCAGCGGAGGTAGTGATTATGAATCTAAAAGGAAAAACACGAAGCTGTATATGTATTATACTAACAATTGTATTAATCAGCATAAGTTTAATTTACTCATTTGCTGTTTCAGCAAGTCCGACTTCAGACATCAGCGCAGGAACTAGCAGAATGCTGTCAGAATCAGACTCTTTATTGCCTGCCAGTACTTCAACACCTGTACCCAGCCAGTATCCAACAGGGATCCACGATATGGAGTGCTATATAAAGCCTGACTTTAGTTCCCCGGGGCCTTCAGCCTTTAAAGACTTCATAATTAAACTTGAACGTAGTGGTACTGTCTACTATCAAGGTATAACAGATGAAAATGGTAATATGAAATTTTACGGGATTCCTGTTCTTCCTTGGAATATAACCATAAGTAAGGCAGGATTTTTAACAAGAACAGTTAATAATATGACTTCCTTAAATTTGGGAAGTCCAAATGAGCCATTAGATATATGGGCTGGAGATATTAATCAGGATAGTGCTATTAACATGTCGGATATTATAGAGATTGCAAAATGCTTTAATACCACTCTCGGTGAGACTGGATATAATGCAGCGGCAGATCTCAATGCCGATAAGGTAATCAATATGGCAGATGTTATGATTGCATGCAAACACTTTAATAAAACTTCCGGTAATTACACCTCTGATAACCCAGTAGAGAATGTAACCATTACTATAAGCATTTTGGGTAACGATGATTTTGGTTATACAGGAGGCGGATGGGTAAATATTTCACCTGCATCCAACGAAGGTATAAGCCAAGGTGGAAGCGGCTCACAAAAACTTACTTTTCCAAAAGGAACACAGGTCACTATAACTGCCGAAACATGGGGTAATGTCAATCGAGTAGGCTTTTACGATGCTAAGACAAACAAGTCTTTAAGTCAGCCTTTAGTTCTAAATGTTCAAGGGGGAGAATCAATAATAGTAGGTATAGAGGCATCAGATCCCACTCCAATAATATCTCCAACTCCGACTTTTACTTCCACTCCAACTCCAACTGCGACTGCAACTGCAACTGCAACCGCGACTCCAACCCCGGTTGGAACTCCAATTGCGACTGCGACTTCCACACCAACTGCAACCCCGAAATTTTATGGAATCCCATACGAGGTAAAGACCACCCTTACGGCAAACTCCATTACAAAAGACTCAGCAAATATATCTACATATATAGAGGTAAACAATTATGCTCTTGTCAGAGGCGACGGAAAATTGGTCTATTGGAAAAAGAATAATCCGGAAGATAAAATTTCTAAAGATGTATCCATATCAGCGAGCAAAACATCAGACACTCAAATAACTGGACTAGATGTAAACACAGTCTATTGTTATCAGATCAAAACAAGTATTATCCCATATGGTGAAGTTCAGACAGGGCCCTTTGAATATTATTTTATCTACGGGGATTCTGAGTCATATGTCAGTAGCGTATATGAATTTAGTACTCTTCCTGAATAAGTGGTGTTAAAATTCATGGAGTCTATAAACGACTTCAAAAAATTTGCTTTAGGTAGTATCAAAAAAGTTAGCAACTTGTCGTTTCAAAAACTTGATATAATGGGTTTTCATCATATAAACTTGAACAAGGAATTTTTTGAAACGCCCTTAATGATATTGGACTGTTATGGAGCAGGTGATTTATCTACCAACCTGCTCCTTTTTATTGGCCTGATATGCTTTCATAACTATATAAAATGTATTGACATTATATCAAAGATAAGAATATACTGAACATAGTTCATAAAAAGGTGTGAGGTATTTGCCAAAGATATTTAACAATATTAAGGATGATATCCTTAATGCTACTAGGAAAATGCTTCTTGAGACAGGCTACAGTAGGCTAAATATGAGGAATATAGCAACTTATTGCGGAATAGCTACGGGTACGCTTTATAACTACTACAACTCAAAACAGGAAATAGTGATGGAGGTTCTGGATTCAGAGTGGAAGATGATGCTGCGCAGAATGGATCAGGGAATTAAATCAGATATTGATACTGTTGAAAGGCTTGGAATTATATACAATGAACTCAGTGTTTTAATGAAGGATGTTCATAATTTTTGGGTTGACAGTCATTTGAGTATTGATGATTCAGAGTTGAGAAGCATAAAGAAACATAAGGAAGTTTTAATTAAAGGCTTGTGGGAAAGAATATTTTCTCTAATCAAAGAATGCGGTAAGGATAGAGATTTGGAGTTTTTAGCCGATGTGATATGCAAATTGTTTATCTCCTATTCATACCAGCAGAATGTGAGCTATGAAAGGCTTAAACCAATTATGACATCTTTGATTTATAATGGACAACATTCATAATAATTTTATTGTTTAATTGAGGGTAGTTTGGAAATAGATTAACTAAAAAATGTAGTTCAGTCAATTGTAAGGAGTGTTAATTATGACAAACCCAGCAAAAAGAATGAATTTCGGTATGGTTATCGCGGTTTACCTCGCAGGAATATTTATGGGAGCTATTGATACAGGGATTGTAACTCCTGCAAGAACAGTAATTCAGAATAATCTGATGGTTGACGAGAAAACAGGAATATGGATGATAACAATTTATACTCTTGCTTATGCCGCAAGTATTCCGATAATGGGAAAGCTTGCGGATAAATACGGCAGAAAATATATTTATCTCACCAGCATATTTCTTTTTGGTATAGGCTCGCTGTTTTGCGGCTTGTCTCAGAACTTTGGAAGTTTTAGTTTATTGATTGCCGCAAGGGCTGTTCAGGCACTAGGCGGAGGAGGCATAATGCCTGTTGCTACGGCAGAATTCGGAACAACATTTCCGCCCGAAAAAAGAGGTATGGCGTTAGGGCTTGTTGGAGGAGTTTACGGTATAGCCAACATATTTGGCTCATCAGCAGGAAGCGCTATAATGGACGCTTTTGGAAAGAACAATTGGCAGCTTATTTTTTATATTAATATCCCTATTACTTTATTTATACTTATTGCAGGCTTTTTGTTCCTGCCAAACAACAAGGCTCAGACAGTCAAGAAAACAGATATGCTTGGAATATTCGTTCTGACGTCTATGGTCTTATCACTGCTTTATGGTCTTAAAAATGTAGATTACTTCAATTTGGGCGGAACAATTGGAAATAACAATGTTTATCCGTTCCTGCTATTATTTGTGGTTTTGCTTCCATTATTTATATGGATTGAGAAGAAAGCTGAAGATCCTGTAATGAACCTTAGCTTTTTTACAAACAGTAGAATACTTATTACATTGATTTTATCTTTCGTTGTAGGTATTGTAATGATGGGAATGATTTTCGTTCCTCAATTTTCTGAAAATGCGTTGAAAATAGCTTCTGGCAGCGGCGGGTATTTTGTTATTATCCTTGGGGTGTTTGCGGGCGTTGGAGCGCCAATGTCGGGCAGACTTATTGATAAATATGGAGCGAAGTTAATTTTAGGACTTGGTTTTATTATATCAGCTATAGGAGCATTTTTCCTTATCCTTGTGGCAACCAATTATCCAACCACTCTGACTGTAGTTGTAAGTCTTGTTCTTATAGGTCTTGGAATGGGCTTTACTATAGGAACGCCTCTTAATTATATGATGCTTGAGAACACAAAAAAGGAAGAATCAAACTCTGCTCTTGCTACGCTTTCACTTGTTCGATCGATAGGCACCGCAATAGCGCCGGCTATTATGGTAGGTTTTCTGGCAAATGCAGGCGCGAATGTTCAGATAAATGTAATGAATATGTTTCCCAAGGAGATTTCAGTTCCACAATTGCCTTATGCCCAAGAATTGACAGATTCCTTCAATAAGTTGAAAGCAGACCCCAATTTAAAAGATAAGTTAGCGAATATCGATATACCGGATTTGACTAAAATGACTACTGTTAAGATAAACATGAGCGGAAAAGGCGATTTCAAAATGCCAAAGGAGCTCCTTGAATTGATGAAGAGTTCCGATGTAACAACAATTACTAAAAACAGCATTACATTTTCCGAAAGAATGTTTAGCCAAATGACTCCAAATATTATTTCTAATATACAAAGCGGGGTACAAAAGGGCATTGATGAGATGAATAAGGTTAATACAGAAATGGATAAAAGTGGTACAGATTTGGAAAAAGGGCATAAAGGCGTTAGTGAAGGAATACAAGGAATGCAGACTGCAGTTGGTTCGCAGAAACAGGCATTGACTCAGCTGGAATCCTTATATGATAGTTATAACCAATTGGCTTCCGGCATGTCGCCTGCCGCATTGAAAGCAGCAGCTGCTAGATATGGCATAACATCTTATAAAGGAATATCTCCATATGCAATGAAGTCCAGCGATATTGTAAATATGATTCCGTCGCAAATCAGAAGCAGAATTCCGGTTCAGGCTTTAGAACAACTAAAGGATGTAAAAACCCCTGGGGATCTAAAAAATAAAATTGATGGACTTAAATCATCAATAAAAGAACTGGAAGAAAGAATTGCAAAATCTCAGAACGATATGTTGGGTATGGAAAAAGCAATAAATTCAATAAATGACGCCAAAATCAGAAACAAAGAAATTATCACTAAAATGAGCGCGTTGAAAGAAGCTGTCCCAGGAGCTTTTGAGATCGGAAAGAAGAATTATATCGATAACATTGTTAAAAGCAAGGATAAGATTGAAGAGACCTTCCAGAAAACACTCAATGAAGGGTTTAAACAGGTTTATCTGACGGTTGCAATTTCTTCATTAATTGCGTTAATAATACTGGGGTTTTATAGAAGGACGGAACACAGAAGCTCATTTTAAACAGTGTCTAAGTATGTGTTAATCCTCTGACATACTATGTTAAATTTTTAGGTTAAACTTTCAGCGCTTAAAAGCCATTGATATATTGATTGGCTGATAAGCGCTTATTTAATTTAATGCGTAAATTTCATGAGAATTTTTTTGTTCAAGCGATAATATGGAAACTATTTTAAGCATATGTTAGAATAATATGGAAACGGTTCCTATATATTTTGCAATAAACATTTTACATCCATTTTTTATATTGCAAAATATATACCTTGATTCATAAGTTGCGAAGAGTTCAACTTTGATAGTAAAATGCAGACGGTAGACTCAGCATGTATTTCATGGTGGTTTACAGCTCATCCCGGAAGGTTGGGAAGCCTTCTTGCAACCGATACTCAAAAGGGCGCCGGATGGTATTTCTATAAATGGTATGGAGATATGACCGGGAATATGGTCAGCGTCACACCACCCAATGATGCCAGTACTCAGATGGACGGAGCTGCATGTGTCGATTCTGGTTCAAAGTATATCTGCCTGATCTTTGGCGGCCCTAATGACGGCTCTGCAAGTGTAACGTTTAAAAACATTCCATCCTTTATAGGCTCATCTGCAACAGTAAAGGTGGAGAAGGTTGACTGGGTAAGCAAAGATACTGTTTGCAATGGAACAACCACGATTTCAACCACAAATTGTACTGTGTCCAACGGGCAGATTAATGTAACATTACCAAGCTGCAACAATAGTTCAGGATATCGTATATACATAACTCCAAAGAGCAAGTAAATAGGAAGCTGATGTTGATGGTATGGCGCTTTAAATAAATGGTATTAATCGAGTAGGAGACGGTGACGAGACTGTGAGAAGTAATGTGTAAAAACAAAACTTCTCACAGTTTTTTATGTGCTTCTGAAAAAACCGCTAGGAAATGTTAATTATTCTGAATTAAATCAAAATAACTCGACTTTAGTTAGCTGGTCTTGTATTACAGCAAATC
>JAUZPS010000117.1 GCA_030705945.1 Bacillota bacterium | reverse complement strand
TTATTGAAAATTTATATAATAATTTTAAACTTTTTGAAAATAATTAATAACAGCAGTTTACCGCTGTTATTTTTTTGTGTAAAATATAAAGTGATCGTAATATTTAAATCATTATTAATTTTACATTTAGCAGAACAAAATAACGAAAGATTTTGTCGGTATTTTGTTCTGCTAAATGTAAAAGATTAATTGATTTAATATAATATATATAAAGATAAAAAGTGAAAAAAGTTAACTTTTTATAAATAAAAAAAAGGGGAAGTTTTAATGGTAATTAACGCAATAGTAGACAGAATTGAAAACGGGAACGCGGTTCTTTTATCTGAGGATATGGGAATGGAAATAAGTATTCCGGAAGAAGAGATTATCGATACATATAGTATGGGAGACACAATTACTCTTACATTTGATGGGGATTTTGAGGTACAAAATATGGACAAAGAGGCTGATAATGAATAATAAAAAATTGATGCTGATTGACGGAAACAGCATACTAAACAGAGCGTTTTACGGACTTCAGGGTAAAGAGCTTCTAGCTACAAGCGAAGGGTTGTATACAAATGCTGTATTTGGTTTTATAAACATTATGAACAAATACCTGGAGGAAGAAAATCCTAGCTATTTATGTGTTGCTTTTGACTTGAAAGCGCCTACTTTCAGACATAAAGAATTTGATGGTTATAAGGCAAACAGAAAAGGTATGCCAAAAGAATTAGCTGTCCAGGTGCCGCTAATAAAAGAGGTACTGGACGCGATGAATATCAAAAGGCTTGAGTATGAAGGCTTTGAAGCTGATGATATATTGGGAACCGTATCTCTTTGCGCAGAAAAGGAAGGCTTTGAGGTAGTTATACTCACAGGCGACAGGGATTCACTGCAGCTTGCTACTCAAACAACACGCATCAAACTTCCGGTTACTAAAGGCTGGAAAACTGAGACAGAAGAATACGATAATAATAAAGTGCTTGAAAGATACGGTGTTACGCCTTTGTTATTTATTGATGTTAAGGGACTGATGGGAGATACATCCGACAACATACCAGGAGTTCCCGGAATCGGCGAAAAGACAGCAATTGATCTTGTTAAGAATTTCGGCTCAATTGAAAATATATATGAGAACCTGGATAAGGTTGAGAAGAAAAGTGTAAGGCAAAAGTTAGAAGACAACAGAGATCTGGCGTTTATGAGCAAGAGACTTGCTACAATAGATAGAAATGCTCCTGAAAAATGCGGCTTACAGAACCTCGAACATTTAAAGAAAATCGAACATAATAAAGAAGCCCTTTTCAATATATTCAAAAGACTTGAGTTTAAAAGCTTCATAGAAAAATATAACCTGACTGAAGAAAAGGCAAAAGTCCAGGTTAAGCTGAAGGACATTGAGCTTGTTGATAGTATGGAGCGGTTATTGGAAATAAAAAACGAAATATTGGACGCTAAAAAGTGTTCGTTATATTATATGCTTGAAAAGCTTGATGATTTTAACAGTATTCTAAGAGGCGCAGGCGTCTCTTGGGATAAAGACAGATCGGCATATATAAGAATTGACGAAAAATTAACTGAAGCGGATTTTTTGAATGAATTCAAGGAAGTATTTGAGGACACCAAGGTTAAAAAATCAGGTCATGATATGAAGAACTTTATTGTTTTTCTAAAAAACAAAGGTATAGCTTTTGATGGCCTTGCCTTTGACACTATGATCGGCGCCTATATTCTAAACCCTTCAAAAGAAACCTATACAATAACTGAACTTGCAGGAGAGTATATTGGGATAGAAATTGCTTCAATAGAGGAAATTATAGGTAAGGGTAAAAGCCGTACTCCGATTACAAGTATTCCTTCAGTGCAATTAGCTTCAGTTATTGGGTCTTATTCCGAATTGATTTTTAATCTTCAGGAGTTAATTGACAAAAAGCTTAGTGAAAATGATCAGTCCAAACTTTATTACGAAATAGAGCTTCCGTTAGTTGAAGTGCTGGCGGATATGGAATACCTTGGAGTCAAGGTGAACACCTGGGAGTTGAAGAGCTTTTCAATTGAGCTCGAAGAAAAAATCAATCTCCTTATTAAAGATATCTATGAACTAGCTGGAGAAGAATTCAATATAAATTCAACCAAACAGCTTGGAGTTATTTTATTTGACAAGCTAAAACTACCTGTAATCAAGAAGACTAAAACAGGTTATTCAACTGATGTGGAGGTTTTAGAGCAGCTTGAGTCCATGCATGATATTGTTGCAAAACTTCTGCAGTACAGGCAGTTCGTGAAGCTCAAATCAACTTATGTTGAAGGCCTTATGAAGGTCATTAATCCTAAGACAGGCAGGATTCATTCTAGCTTCAATCAGACAGTTACAGTTACAGGCAGAATTAGCAGCACTGAGCCAAACCTCCAGAACATTCCTGTTAAACTTGAAATGGGCAAAAAGATAAGAAAGGTTTTTGTGCCGGATGAGGGGTATATGCTATCGGACGGCGATTACTCCCAGATTGAATTAAGGGTTCTGGCGCATATAACCGGTGATGAACACATGATTTCAGCCTTTTCCAATAATGAAGACATTCACACTTCAACGGCTTCAAAGGTATTTAACGTACCTAAAGACCAAGTTACTTCACTGCTTCGGTCGAGGGCTAAAGCCGTCAATTTTGGAATAGTTTATGGCATTGGAGATTTCAGCCTCTCAAAGGATCTGGGCATAACTAGGAAAGAGGCTAGAAAATACATTGATGAATATTTGGCGGAGTACAGCAATGTTAAGCAGTACATGCATGATATTGTTGTACAGGGAAAGGAAATGGGCTTTGTAGCTACCATTTACAATCGCAGAAGATACCTTCCTGAACTTAAGTCTTCCAATTTCAATATAAGATCTTTTGGCGAGAGGATCGCAATGAACACTCCAATTCAGGGCAGCGCTGCGGACATTATAAAGATTGCGATGGTTAATGTTTATAAAGAACTAAAAAAACGCAAACTTAAGTCAAGGCTTATATTGCAGGTTCATGACGAACTTATAATTGAAACCTATAAAGACGAGCTAAAAGAAGTGGAAGAACTTTTAAAAAATGGAATGGAAAATGTTGCTGATTTGTTAGTTCCCCTTACTGTAGAAGTTAAATCGGGAGCAAACTGGTATGATGTAAAATAAGCTTAGAAATGTTGAAAAAATAACTTCCGATAAAATCTTTGCTTACGTGTTCACTTAACTCGTGAACACCCGCTCAGAATCGGAAGTAATTATCTAGTCAAAAAACGCGGATGTTTGCATTTTTATAAGCATCCGCGAATTTTTAAGTTTGCAGATAATAAAAGTATCACATAACATATTAAAATATGGCATAGATATTTTAAGGAGAAAGATTGATGATAATTGGGGTTACAGGACCTATAGGAAGCGGCAAAAGCACAGTATCCAAGATACTTGCTAAAAAAGGAGCTCAATTAATTGATGCTGATTTGGTTTATAAGGAAGTAGTAAGCAAGGGAAAGCCCGCTTTAGAGGAGATTGTAAGCTTTTTTGGACATGAAATTGTAGACGCTGATGGGCAATTGGACAGAAAAAAACTTGCTGGAATTGTTTTTGAAGATGAAGGAAAGTTAGATCAATTAAACGCAATTACCCATAAGTATGTAGTTGAGAAAATTAAGGAAGAGATTAATGCATCATTAAATAAAAGAATAAGCTCAATAATTGTTGAATGTCCGATTCCAGTTGAACATGGATTTTTAGATACAGTGGATAAGGTTTATGTCGTCGTTGCAGATATTTATGTAAGAGTTGAAAGGATTATGAAAAGAAATAGCCTTACATACCAAGAAGCGATGAAGAGGATAGACGCGCAAATGTCCGAAGAGGAATATATAAGAATTGCGGATTATATAATAAGAAATGATTCAGATTTAGAAACGCTGGAAAAACAATTAGAGAATATTACCATATAGTTTTTCTATAAATATAGTAAAATGAGATTAATTATATTTCTCTAAAATATTAAATGTAATTAGGGTGATTTTGGTTGAACCAACCTGTTAATAGATTAAAAAGAGTAATATCATCAATAATCCTTTTGATTTTGTTTGTAGTTGTTGCTGCCGGCCTTTTATTAGCGTTGGTAAAACAAGTCTACCCGGTAAAGTATAAGGACAGTGTGATGAAATACTCCCTAGAGTATAGTGTTGACCCATATCTGGTGTTTTCAGTAATTAAAGCTGAGAGCAACTTTAAATACACAGCTTTATCACCAAGAAAAGCAATTGGGTTGATGCAAATTACCGAGGACACAGGGATATGGGCTGCTAAAAAAATGAAACTGGATAATTTTGAGGTTAAAGATCTTTATGATCCTGACATTAATATCAGGATAGGCTGCTGGTACTTAAAATACCTTGAGAACCAGTTTAGAAATGACAAGCTCGGAACAGAAGAGGAAATTAAGGAATTTGTTCTGGCTTCCTACAATGGCGGCAGATCAAATGTTTTAAAATGGATAAAGAATATAGAAAATAATGGAACAGGCTTATTTTTTGACAGCATAGCTTTCAAAGAAACAAAAAATTATGTAAAAAAAGTTAAAGGAAATTATAAAATTTACAAAAGAATCTATCAGAATTTATAAGGAAGGAAATGTACTTGTGTTAAAGCCAACAATAAACAAAGGATATTTATATTTAATTAATACCATTCTTCTTTTTAGCACTTATGAAGTTGTCAGTAAAACACTGGTTGGGAAAATTGATCCTTTTCAGATCAATTTTATTCGTTTTTTTGCCGGCGGAATTATCTTATTCTTGTTCTTACTAATAAAAGGAGATATACGAATAAATGCAAAGGATTTCTTAATGATATTGGTTATAGGCGTCATTAACGTTGTAATAAGCATGAACTTATTGCAGTTAAGCTTATACATGGACGGCGCCAAAGCATCTTTATGCGCTGTTATATTCAGCAGCAACCCCATATTCGTTTGCTTATTTGCTCTTTTTTGGGATAAGGAGAAGTTTAATATATATAAAATTGCCGGGCTGGTATTAGGTATATTGGGAATTGTAGTTGTATTTTTTGATAAGTTGAAATTCAATTCCCTTGATTTTAAAAGCCCGCTTTTTGCGCTGCTTTCAGCAATATTTTACGGCTTATATACCGTGCTTGGCAGAAGGTTGACCGTAAAAATCGGAAGCCTTAAAATGAATTCATATTCTTTTCTAAGCGGAAGCTTGATTATGGTTCCAATTTTAATTTTTAAGGGAACATCAATCTTAAAATTTGATTATTCAGGTATTATACAAGTCTTATATCTGTCTGTTTTTGTAACCGGTATCGCTTATCTTACATATTTCAAAGGCCTTTCTGGTTTAGGCGCGGGTAAGGGTTCTATGGTGTTTTTTATAAAGCCGGCGTTGGCGAGCGCCATTGCAATAATATTTTTGAAGGAGAACCCCTCAATTTATCTTTTTGCCGGAACTTTATTAATTCTCGGAGCAATCGTTTTGGTTTTGAATTCAGAAAGGTTTGGCAATAAAAACAATGATAGGGAAAGTATGGAAAGTTAGCGCGCTGTGGTGTATAAAGATAAACGCAATACAATTACATACATATATTGTATTGCGTTTTAAACTATATAAGTTGCGAAAAGTCCAGCTTTGATAGTATAATGCAGACGTATTAACTGCATTTTTAATGTAAAATCCTTTTCGCAACTTATATATATAAAAAGCACTATTAATCTTACATTTGACGGAGCAAAATAACGAACGCTTTAACGTTATTTTGTGATAGGCAAATGTAAAAGATTAATTGCTTTTTATATAGCTCTGGTTTTATCAAAGCGTATATGTTTTCCCTTATAGGGTTCTTCCTACAGATTGAGCCACAGGCTTCAATTCGCTGACCAACTGATCAAATTTGGATGGCTTCAGGGACTGAGGTCCGTCACACAAAGCGTTATTTGGATCTGAATGCACCTCAATTATAAGTCCGTCAGCTCCGGTTGCAATGGCCCCTTTGGACAAGGCGTTGACATATTTCCATGAACCTGTAGCATGGCTTGGATCCACTATTATAGGAAGATGTGAAAATTCTTTAACTACAGGTATAGCGCCCATATCAATAGTATTTCTAGTTGCTGTCTCGTAGGTCCTTATACCTCTTTCGCACAATATAATGTTCTGATTGCCTGCAGCCATAATGTATTCAGCTGCCATAAGCCATTCTTCAATAGTCGCTGCCAAGCCTCTCTTTAATAGAATGGGTTTTTTAGTAAGGCCAACTTCATGGAGAAGTTTGAAATTCTGCATATTGCGGGCTCCTATCTGTATTATATCAGCATAAGTAGCAACCAGATCAACATCTCTTGTGTCAACAACTTCTGTAACCAGCGCAAGTCCTGTTGCTTCCTTTGCCTTAGCCATTATTTTAAGCCCGTCTTCTTCGAGGCCCTGGAACGCATATGGAGAAGTGCGGGGTTTGAAGGCCCCCCCTCTTAATATTTTGGCTCCAGATTCTTTAACTTTTATTGCTGTTCCTATATAGGTTTCTTCATTTTCAATGGCGCACGGACCAGCCATGATTACTATCTCTTTTCCACCGATTTCAACATTGCCGACTTTTACTATCGTAGGATCTTTCTTTAGTTCTTTGCCTGCCAGTTTATATGGTTTCATTATTGGGACAATATTTTCAACACCCGGCATAAATGAAATATCATGTGTATTTAAAAGTCTTTTATCGCCAATGGCTCCAATTACTGTTTTGATTTCGCCGAAGATCGGATGTGTTTGAAAGCCAAGGCCTACCAGCTTTTTTTCAACATCTTCGACTTGAGTTTTGGTTGCGTTTGGGCTCATGATAATGATCATAATATTTTCCTCCTCATTTTTATAAACTACAATGAATTACAATATTTCTTTTTAGCAAAATATCGAACGCGTTAACAATATTTTGCGATGTAATGGTGTAAAAGATTAAATTATTTTTGTAAAAAATATAAATAATAAAAAATATAAAAATTAAATAATGATAAATAAAAAACTCTTCATCCTTGTAAGGACGAAGAGTGTGTTCTCCCGCGGTACCACCTTTATTGGCATAAATGCCCACTTAAAAATGTACAAGATTTTAATCTGATACACCTTTCCCTATAACGGCGGAATAACCGATCCAGTCTACAAATATAAAATATCTTCAACCGACAACTCAGAGGGGAACTTCGATTATACTGCAATTCCGGGCTTTCACCGTTTCCGGATCGCTTTAAGAGCATAATATATAATTTACTTTACCTCATCATCGTTTTTTAATGTAAGATTTGCTTTATATTATCATGATTTTTATTAAAATGTCAATATATATTTATTTTATTTACCTTTATTTATTTACAATATATTTATTATATTTTTATATCAAGTTATATTATTATATCAATTAATTGCCACTTTATTTCCTTAATCAATAAAAAAATTTTAATTTCACTTTGCCCACTTCAAAATACATTTATTTTACGTATTATATATTATATAATGATTATATGGAAAGATTTATAGGGGGGTAAGAAAATGAATAAAAGGATTAGACAGAGAAACGTACAAATCCTTAAAAGTCGTGTTATGTTTCTAATTATTCTCATAGTTTGCTTGATTTTTGGACAACTTCAGGCGCTATCAATCGTATCGGCGGATGCGACGCCAGCGCCGCCTTTGCCAAGCGCGGTGGGTTGGGAGAAATATGACTATTTCAATTATGCTGAGGCGCTGCAAAAATCGATTTACTTTTATGACGCTGAAAAGTGCGGACCTGGGGTAACAGGCGGCAGACTTGAGTGGAGAGGCGATTGCCATACGGATGACACTAGAATTCCACTCTCCAAAACAACACTTAGCAAAACGTTTTTATCTAAGTATGGAAGCATCATTGATCCTGATAACGATGGATATATTGATTTGCACGGCGGTTTCCATGACGCCGGCGATCACGTTAGATTTGGACTTCCACAGTGTTATGCGGCGGCAACTCTTGGTTGGGGCTTTAATGAATTCAGAGATTCCTACAAGAAAATAGGTGAAGAGCAGCATATTATCGACATTTTAAAGCAGTTTACAGATACATTCTTAAGATGTTCATTTCTTGATGAACAGGGAAATATAATAGCTTTTTGTTATATGGTCGGTAATGGCGACGAAGACCATACATATTGGGGACCGCCTGAATTATATCCAAAATCAATTAACAGACCGGCTTCCTTTGCTACGGCAGAAACACCTGGCAGCGATGTATGCGCTGGAACGGCTGCTGCTTTGGCGACTTCATACTTAAACTTTAAGGATCAAGAACCGGAATATGCGGCAAAGTGCCTTAAGGTTGCAAAAGCTTTATATGAGTTTGCAAAGAAGTATAGAGGCGAAGCCCCTAGCGGCGGGTATTACAATTCAAGCTACGATGATGACGAAATGTCATGGGCCGCAGTATGGCTTTACCAATGCACAAACGATATAAATTACATAAGAGATATAGATGCTGCTACCGCAGATGGTCTATATACAGGATACATGAAGAAAATCGTACGTGACAATAACAACAACACATGGCAAAATATCTGGGTTCACAGTTGGGACGTTGTATGGGGCGGAGCATTTATGAAGCTGGCAATGATGTTTCCTGACAATGAAAGGTTTGAATACTTTGCACGTTGGAATGTTGAGTATTTATCAGGCGGCTATATAAAGCATGAGGATCCTAATGATAAAACATATATAGCGACATCGCCTGCCGGATACACAATGATAAATGGTTGGGGATCGGCTCGTTATAACACTGCTGCGCAATTATGCGCTCTGGTTTATGAAAAACATCATCCAAACAGAACCGATTTTGGCGATTGGGCAAAAAGTCAGATGGATTATCTTATGGGTAGAAATCCAATGGGTTATTCATATATAGTTGGATACGGATATGAGAAAGGGCTTCCTTTTGCGCAGCACCCTCATCACAGAGCGGCGCACGGATCAAAGACTCTTAACATGGATGATCCTCCGACCCACAGGCATATACTTTGGGGAGCTTTGGTCGGCGGTCCTGATTTGAACGATTACCATAAAGATGTCACTACAGACTATGTATATAATGAGGTTGCAATAGACTATAATGCCGCATTTGTAGGAGCATGCGCCGGCTTATATCAATTTTACGGACAGAATCAGCAGCCCATTGCTAATTTCCCGCCGAAAGAACCGTCTTTTGATCCGTATTATTGTGAAGTAAAGCTTGAGCAGGAAAATAAAGAACGCACCCAGGTAACCTTAAAGCTTCATAACGAATCAAGCCAGCCACCTCATTTTGAAACAGGTATGAAGGCAAGGTATTATTTTAATATAAGTGAAATGTTAGAAAGCGGGCAAACAATTGACGATTTATCGTTCTCTCTTGCTTATGACGAACAGATTTCTCTAATGGATAATCCTGTGAAGGTAACAGGTCCTATCAAATGGGATGATACCGGAACATATTATTATGAATTTGACTGGTCCGGAAGCAATGTATATGGTGACAGGGAATATCAGTTTGCGCTCGTTGAAAAGCAGGATTCCAACTATCAGAACCACTGGAATCCTTCAAATGACTGGAGCAGACAAGGTGTAACAGGCTCATATGCAGTATCTCAAAATGTTCCCGTATATCTTGATGGAAAAAAGGTGTTTGGCAATGAGCCACCCAAAATGACTCCGACACCGACACCCACCAATGACCCGAACGCTACGCCGATTAACAATTCTTCTATAAAAGTATCGTATAAATGCAGCGATACAAATGACAGCTCTACTACTATAAGGGCATCAATAAAAATTGATAACACCGGAACATCCCCGATTAATTTGGCGGATCTCAAAGCGCGTTACTGGATGACTGCAGATAACGCGGGAGCTCCGTCGTTTGTATGTGAATGGGCTCAGATGGGCGCATCAAACGTTACAGGTACATTTAATAAGATTGACAAACCTGTTGCTACCGCAGACTCTTACATTGAAATCGGGTTTACAAAGGAAGCGGGGGTTTTAGCGCCTGGGGCTAGCACAAATTCAATACCTTTTAGAATAGAACAGTCAGGATTTTTCACTCAGACCAATGACTATTCGTACAATGCGGACATGGTTACAGCGCTGAGTGAAAATAACAAAATAACTGGATATGTTAACGGGGATTTAAAATACGGTATAGAGCCGGTTAAAATAACTCCTAGCGGTTATGATATATCCGGATATATTCAACCTGACTTCGCGTTTGCAAGCGATGCGGCTGATATGCTTAAAGCCGGCTTTAATGTTGAAGTTATAAATACAGGCAAAACAGCTGTAACTGACAAAAACGGTTACTTCAGAATAAGCGGAATTGCGCCAAGCTTAGGGGGATATACTATTAGGATAAGCAAGCTTAATTATCTTACAAGGGATAGGATAATTGCTTCTTTTAATGACAATTTACAGATCAGCTCTGCAGCAGCTCCGGTTACAATGTGGGTTGGAGATATTGCTAAAAATGGTGTTCAGGATAATGCCATCAACATAAGCGACATTATTGAACTCTCAAAGGTATTTAATTCGACTCCAGCGGATTCAAAGTACAGACAAGATATCGACGTTAACTTAGATGGAGCAATTAATCTAAAAGATGTTATAATTATTGCAAAATATTTTAATAAAGTATCAAGCGACTATCCAAATGTTTAATATATTGTACTGATGATTACTATAATTACTTTAAGAAATTTAATTTTCTATAAAAATGTTTACATAA
>JAUZPS010000116.1 GCA_030705945.1 Bacillota bacterium | reverse complement strand
GAGGTCCTTTTATTGTGGCTCAAATGGGATATAAAAAATTAAACCAATAAACTTCACAATTAAAAGTTTATTGGTTCCGTTAATAATTATTCTTTGACATGTAAGCCTTAAAAAGCAACAACTTCTATTTCAACCAAAACATTCTTCGGAAGTTTTGATACCTCAACACATGATCTGGCTGGAAATGGATCTTTAAAATATTGTCCGTATATATTATTTACGATGGCAAAATTATTCATATCAGTAATAAAAACAGTAGTTTTTATTACATTATCCAAGCTGCTTCCAGCTTCATTCAAAACAGCTTTTAAATTCTCCAACACCTGTTTTGTTTGCGCCTCAATTTGGTCAGAAACAATCTCGCCTGTTGCTGGATCAATGGGTATCTGTCCTGAAGTATAAATAAGCTCTCCAACTCTTACAGCCTGTGAATATGGTCCAATTGCCTTTGGAGCTTTATCGGTAGTAATAATATCTTTTTTCATAATACTAAAGTTCCTTTCTGAATTTACCTTTATTAACTCAGCTTTCCCACATCATTATTATTCTTACAGCCATATTATATATTTTGCAATAAAAACTTTACATCAATTTTCTATATTGCAAAATATATACCTTGCTTCATAAGTTGCGAAAAGTTCAGCTTTGATAGAAAAATGCAGACGTATTAACTGCATTTTTAATGTAAAATTTTTTTCGCAACTTATATTAGATCAAAAGAAATTTATCTTACATTTGCCTATCACAAAATAACATTAAAGCGTTCGTTATTTAGCTCTGTCAAATGTAAGATTAATAGCGCTTTTAATCTAGGTCAGTTCTACAAATTATAATTCATAAACTTCTTTTGATGGTATTACCTTAATATTTTTATTATTAAGAACTTCAATAGCTTTCTGTGAATCTTCAACTCTCAATATAACAAGCGCTTTTTCTTCTGACTTGCCAATAAAGGCATACATATATTCTATTCCTATTGATTCACTTTCTAAAACATCAAGAGCAACCGCCAAGCCTCCTGGTTTATCTTCTACTTCAATCGCTATCACATTTGTACTGCTTACGGTAAAACCGTTTTCCTTTAAGACTTTCTCCGCTTTCTCGGGTTGGTTGACAATCAGTCTTAATATCCCAAAATCCGTTGTATCTGCAATAGAAAGCGCGCTAATGTCTATGCCTTCATTTCCGAGAGATTTTGTAACTTCCGCAAGTCTTCCTGACTTATTTTCCAGAAATACAGATATTTGTTTTACCAGCATGTGAGAACCCTCCTGTTATATTTTTCTTTTATCAATTACTCTTTTTGCCTTACCTTCGCTGCGTTCAATACTTTTAGGTTCAACCAGTCTTATTTTAGCGTTTATTCCGAGAGTGCTTTCTATACCTTTTTTAATTTTTCCTTCAATTTCCTCTAACTTTTTGACTTCATCAGAGAATAGACCTGGAGTCATTTCAACCTGAATTTCAAGTATATCAAGGTTATCTACTCTATCTACCACCAGAAGATAATGGGGCGCTGTTTCGCCTATTTCAAGAAGAACGCTTTCAATCTGAGATGGAAATACATTAACTCCTCTTATTATAAGCATATCATCTGTTCTTCCGCTTACTTTACTCATCCTAACGCTAGTTCTTCCGCATTCACATACATCATAATTCAAAACCGAAAGGTCTCTTGTTCTGTATCTTATTAAAGGAAGCCCTTCTTTAGTAATTGTAGTAAATACGATTTCGCCTTTTTCACCAGGAGATAAGACTTCTTCAGTTTCCGGATTGATTATTTCCGGTATAAAATGGTCCTCAGGAATATGCATACCGCATTTACAAGGACATTCACTAGCTACGCCCGGCCCGATAACCTCACTTAAACCATATATATCAATAGCTAAAATACCAAGTCTTTCTTCTATTTCATTTCTCATATTAGCTGACCATGGTTCGGCTCCGAATACTCCCGCTTTCAGCTTGAGGTCACCCTTTTTAAAACCTGCTTCTTCAAGTTCTTCAGCTAGGTAAAGAGCATAGGATGGTGTGCACGCAAGATGAGTTGTGCCAAAATCTTTCATGATTTGCAGCTGTCTGCTGGTATTTCCACCAGAAATAGGAATAACAGAGGCTCCTATTCTTTCCGCTCCATAATGAACGCCAAGACCGCCTGTAAAAAGTCCATATCCATATGCCACCTGTATAAAGGATTCTTTACTCGCGCCCGCGCAGGTTAAGGTTCTTGCTATTACTTCCGCCCATGTATCTAAATCCCTTCGGGTATATCCTACAACAGTCTGTTTACCTGTAGTACCCGAAGAAGCGTGGATTCTGACAATTTCACTTGTCGGTACAGCAAAAAGTCCATAAGGATAATTGTCTCTTAAATCCTGCTTATAGGTGAATGGGAGATTCTTCAAATCATCAACAGATTTTATATCTCCAGGCTCAATTCCCTTTTTTTGCATTTTGGCTCTATAAAAAGGCACATTGTGATATATTTTCTTAACAATGTTACTAAGCCTTTCACTTTGAACCTTTCTCATTTCTTCCCTAGACATACACTCATAGGTGGAATTCCAGTACTGCATTATTTTAACCCTCCTTAAATTTAGTGACCACTTATTGCATGGTATATTTATACTCAAATGTACTTAAATTTATTGCCCATTTTTATGGCTGATTAATTTGAAGCGGGAAATTTGAGTTAATTTTTTATTACACTTCTACATTAAAGCCAGCTTCAAAAGCCTTTATATTGAGTTCCTGAATTTTTTGAGGCACAACTTCCTTTATTGATTCCAGCCATATTGATTTATCTATTCCTGTAATCCTTGCAAGAACTCCAAGCAAAACTACATTAACCGCTTTAATATTTCCACATTCCCTTGCAATCGGTAATGCGTCAACAGCTACAGTTTTGTCGAATACCTTGTTAATCTTTTCAACAATTTCTTCAGGATATTTCTCTTTACCCAAAATAACAGGAACTGGATCAATTCTCTGTTTATTTATTATAATGCTTCCGTCTTCTTTCAGGAATTCTACCCACCTTAAAGCTTCTAGTTTCTCAAAAGCAAGCAAAATATCAGCCTCGCCCTTTTCAATAAGCGGCGAATAAACTTTTTTTGCAAATTTAACATAAGTTACAACGCTTCCTCCACGCTGCGCCATCCCGTGAACCTCTGAAACCTTAACGTCAAAAGACATTTTCATGGCCACGTTTCCAAGAATTCTGCTGGCAAGCAATGTTCCCTGTCCACCAACGCCTACTATCATAATATTAAGTTTATCCATTGTTTTCACCAGCCTTTTCAATTGCTCCAAAATTACATAACTTAGTACACAAGTCACAACCGATACATAAAGCTTCGTTTATTTCAATATGATCTCCAACGTTTACCAATGCTGGACAACCAATTGTAAAACACTGTTTGCATTTTTTACATTTTTCCATGTTTATCTTTTTAGGTCCGTCATACTTAACGCTCTTTAACAATGCGCATGGTCTCTGACTTATTATAACCGACGGTTCATCAACTTGAGTTTCTTCTTTTAATATTTTATCTACTTCTTTTATATTAAAAGGATCCACGACCCTCACTCTTTCTATACCTATAGCATTAGCAAGCTTAACTAGATCCACCTGTTTTGTAGGTTCATTTTTAATGGTATATCCGGTTGTAGGGTTTTGCTGGTGACCAGTCATGCCTGTAATCGAGTTATCCAGTATGATTACTGTCGAGTTTCCTTTATTATACACTATATCAATAAGCCCTGTAATACCTGAGTGCATAAATGTGGAATCCCCTATTACTGCAACAGTTTTCTTTCCAAATTCTCTACCCCTAGCCTTTTCCATTCCGTGCGCTCCGCTGACGCTAGCTCCCATGCAAACGCAAAAATCCATTGACTCAGTTGGAGGCAATGCTCCTAATGTATAACAGCCAATATCGCCGCTAACAGTAAGTTTCTGCTTCTTAAGGACATAGTAAAGTCCTCTGTGAGGACATCCAGGACACATAACAGGAGGTCTAACCGGGACTGCTTCATCTATTTTGACGCTTGCTCCAGCTTTTTGGTCAAGTATTTTTTCTCTGATTAATTGGGAACTATATTCCCCTATTACAGGTAAAAGAGCTTTTCCTATGACACTAATACCCATTTTTTGAATCTGATCCTCGATAAACGGTTCTAATTCTTCAATCACATATAAGGTTTTTACTTCCTTTGCAAATTCTCTGATAATATTTTCGGGAAGAGGATAAACCATTCCAAGCTTCAGATATGATACATCTCCAAAGGCTTCTCTAGCATATTGGTATGCTATACCGCTGGTTATTACACCAACATCCTTGCTGCCCCACTCAATATTATTTATGCCGGATGTATTGGAAAACTCTCTTAAACCACCCATTCTCTTTTCAACTTCAACATGTCTTTTACGAGCCATTGCAGGCATCATAACATATTTGGCAGGATTTTTCACATAATCCTTGAGTGAATAATCAACTTTTTCTCCTAGCTCAACAATGCTCTGCGAGTGCGCAATTCGAGTTGAAAGTCTTACAATTACCGGGCAATCAAACTTTTCGCTTATTTCAAAGGCTTGTTTTACATAGTCCTTGCATTCCCGACTGTCTGATGGCTCAAGCATAGGAACCTTGGATGATCTGGCATAAAACCTGCTGTCCTGTTCATTCTGAGAACTATGCATTCCTGGGTCGTCCGCAACCATTATAACAAGTCCACCGTTAACGCCTGTGTAAGAAACTGTAAATAACGGATCCGCCGCAACGTTGAGACCGACATGTTTCATAGCGCAAATTGAACGCGCTCCCGCAACTGAGGCTCCAATTGCAACCTCTAAAGCAACCTTTTCATTTGGCGACCATTCAGAATAAATTTCATCATATTTTGCAATATTTTCTGTAATCTCAGTGCTTGGTGTACCTGGATAAGCTGCAGCAACAGTAACTCCAGCTTCATACGCTCCTCTGGCAACCGCTTCATTGCCAAGCATTAATTTTTTCATTTGAATCCCCCATCTTAATTATATTAAAATCATTATTAATCTTACATTTAGCAGAGCAAAATAGCGAACGGTTTTAACGGTATTTTGCTCTGCTAAACGTAAAGGATTAATTGATTTTAATTAATCCTTTATATTATAATCAGGTAAATCTTGTAAGTTAATATTCTCATAAGCTTACATTATCTTATCATAGCTTACTCTTCGATTAAATTTAACAAGAATATTATAACAAATATTATTGCTTCTATAAAGAAAAGCGCTAGATTAATTTTAATTATATGCTTTTATTATATTAATTGATTTAATTATGTTAATCTAATTATTTCTTAAATCAATAACTCTCTTTGCCTTTCCAACTGATCTTTCAATCGTTTTTGGTTCTACCAACTTAATTTTTGCGTCTATTTGCAAAATTGTTTTAAGTTTATGCCTGATTTCTTTTTCAAGCTTTTCAAGCTCGCTGAATTTCTCCAAGAGACTTCCGTTAGTAAGCTCAACTAGCACTTCAATTGCATCCATATATCCTTTTTTAGTAACAATAATCTGATAATGAGGTCCTATATGTTCCATTCCAACCAGCACGCTTTCAATTTGTGACGGAAAAACATTGACACCTCTTATTATAAGCATATCATCCGTTCTTCCGAGGACCTTGTTCATTCTTACTGTATTTCTTCCGCATTTACATGTATCGGGATTAAGCACTGTGATATCCTTTGTCCTGTATCTTAGCATTGGAATGCCCTCTTTTGTGAGAGTAGTGAGCACTAATTCTCCACGTTCTCCATAACCGAGGGTTTTTCCACTTTCAGAATCAATTATTTCGGGATAGAAATGATCTTCATTTATATGCATACCGCATTGGTGGATACATTCACCCGCAACTCCAGGACCTACTATTTCACTAAGACCGTAGTTTTCAGTTGCAAGTATTCCCCACCTTTTTTCAATTTGAGCTCTCATTTCAGGAGTATGACCTTCGCCCCCAAAAAGTCCTAATCTGAGTTTATGTTTTTCTCTGGTAATCCCAATTTCTTCCGCAATTTCAGATAGGTGAAGAACATATGAAGGAGTACCTACTATGATAGTCGAACCGAAATCCTGGAGCAGCATAAGCTGTCTTTCGGAATTACCGCTTGATGCCGGAACAACTGATATTCCAACCTTTTCCAATCCATAATGAAGACCAAAACCTCCTGTAAAGAGGCCATACCCGAACACAACCTGAGCTATATCTTCATCATTTCCTCCTGCAGCAACTATAAGCCTTGCAACACATTCATTCCAGTTTTCCAAATCTTTTCTGGTATATCCCACTACGATTGGCTTTCCGGTGGTTCCTGAGGACGCGTGGATCCTAACAATTTGCTTCATAGGAACTGCAAACAGGCTATATGGATAGTTATCCCTCAAATCAAGTTTGGTAGTGAAAGGTATTTTTTCAATATCCTTGAGCGTGACGATATGTTCAGGCTTTAAACCGATTGCGTCAAATTTGTTTCTGTAAAACGGCACATTTTCATAAGCCCTTGTTACAATTTCCTTCAGATTCTGAAGCTGCAAAGCCTCCATATCCTTCCTTGTCGCTACCTCAACGCCCCTGTTCCAAATCATAAAAACATCTCCCTTAAAACTTTATATTATTTGTAAATTTAAAGTGATATCAATCTTACATTAGACAGAGCAAAATAACAAAAGCTTTAACGTTATTTTGCTCTGTCTAATGGCGTTTCAAAAAATATAAATTTATTATCCCTTATTTATCGCTAAAAGTATAAAAGCAAAAAGCGACGTAACAGTAGTAAGTATCAGAGAAAATACAAACGCTACTTTTATTACCTTATTTTCCTCGCCAAGTTTATCGATTGAAGCAGCAGCATTTTGAAGCTTAGCAGGAGAAATTACACTTGCAAGTCCTCCGCCAAAAGCCAGAGCCGCAGTCACAATAACAAGTCCCGTTATTCCAAACCCTAAATTCTTGGCTGCCGTAGTCATTGTATATTTTGAAAACATTGCGATAGTTGATGCTTCACTTCCGGTTATAAAACCTCCAAACAACCCTATAAATCCAACTATACCGCCGTAAGCGCCATGAAATGCGTTTGCTGACGCATTAGCAAGGACCTCAACCATGCTTTTTGCTCCCCATTTTTGCGTGACAACGTCAAAACCTGACATGTTCATTATCTCACCTATTGCAAAGAATATGGCAGCGGAAAAAACAGGCCTTGGAGCTCTTTTTTTCCATACAATCAAAGATTCCTTAATTTGCTTTCCTGTAGGCCTGATAAAAATCATTGACAGGATTGTGCTTACTAAAATCCATGTGTACGCATTCCATAACAATCTTGTCTTGATTTCTTCTTTGGCGTTTGCTGACAATCCCACTATAGAAAATGTCATTTGCTTATACAAATAATCAAACATGCTTTTAGGAAGATTTAACGCCAATATTAAAAGTATAAGCAGCACCCATGGCGTCAAAGCCTTCCATAAAGGAAACTTTTTTTCATATTCTAATTCTTCACGCGTTAACTTACTTTTATCAATAACCTTCTTACCTGTTGCAAGAAGATAGATTACCATTGCTATAATTACCGCTATACCGCATAGAACTCCAGTAAGAGTTACCAGATTTTCAAATTTGTTTGTGAAGAAGGACACAATTCCTATAACAATACCTGTGATTAAACATGGAAGCCAGCCTTCTTTTATCGCCTTTCCTTTTCCTACAATCCATAACATGCAGAACCCGATCATAGTGGACACAATAGGCAAAAACATAAAGAATATGCTGCCTATTTGAGAAAGTGTCAATTCTGCTCCTAAATGATTCTGTTTAATAAATCCGTTAGCCATATCATAAAATACAACCACAGGCGCTCCCAACAAGGCGTATGTACATAGCGAGTCATAACCTATTGACGGCAACGCGATGGCGACATATGTGCTGTAGCCCATTGCGATAAGAATCGGAGGCAATATTGATACGGGAGTTGCTCCCACCGCAACCATAAGCGTTCCGAAACCAATACTTATCATCATAATCTGTACAGGCTTATTTTCACTTGCAATTGTTTTGATAAAGATGATTACTCTTCTTAATGCTCCTGTTTTTTCCATATAAGCCATTTGAAGAAGAGATGTCGCCACTATAAGCGAGACTGGAAAAGATTTGATGAAACCTGCTAATGTTGATCTGCCAATAACTTCAAGAGAAGTTTTGAAAAAAAGAGCCGCGATTAAAGAAATTACTACCCAACCTACAATTCCGCTAATATCCGCGGGTTTTTTCCACAGAATAAGCATACCCAATATTACCGCAATTGGTAACAGGGTTAATAAGAGAGACCCCACTGTCCCCATGTCCTACCATCCTCACATTTTTTAAATTTCAATACCTGCCGCGCTACCTAATTATTGAGCCATACAAGGAAATTGATTTATTAACATTTTATAATATTATGTAAAAAAAATAAAGAATTTTTTAAAAGTAATTTTTCAATCATTCGGGAGTTATTATGTTTACTTATTATTTGTTTTGTCTTCAATGAGAGATATAAGTGGAAAAACATCATTATAATGCTTCTGAATGAACATTGCGTTTCTTTTTTTATACAATTTTTCAGCCAGTTTATCAGCTATTGGCATTACAATTCTCTCATGGGCGCAGAGAACTGGAGATACAAGGTCAATGCTGCCTGTGGTCTGAAGATTTAAGCATCCACAGTAATGGTTGCAGCGTTTTCGTACCTCGCATTGAGCGCAAGACTCCTTTTCTTCTTCATTTGTTAAAAAGAGCTCCTGCCTCCTTTATACCATCAAAAATAAGCCTTCAAATATATGTGTCAAATATCAAGAAAAACTGGTATAATAAAATTAGGCAGAAAATTCAATATATGTGAGGTGCCGATATGAAAATAACTTTTCTTGGTGCAGCAAAAACAGTAACAGGATCCTGCTATTTAGTTGAAACAAAAAGCTGCAAGTTTCTTATTGACTGCGGCATGTTTCAAGGCCACTCAAAAGAAATTTCTATGAATCAAGCGCCATTTCCATTTAACGTTTCAGAGTTATCATTTATTTTGCTAACCCACGCGCATATCGATCACAGCGGAAGAATACCAAAGATATACAAAGATGGATTCAACGGCGCCGTATATGCCACAAAAGCTACCTGTGATTTGTGCAGTATAATGCTGCCTGATTCTGGACACATTCAGGAAATGGAAGCTGATTGGGTTAACAGAAAAAGAGAAAGAGCCGGCAAACACATCATCGAGCCTCTGTACACTTTTCAGGACGCTCTTGACTGCATTAAACTATTTAGCAGCATTAAGTATGGAGAAGCTATAAAAATTAACGACGAAGTTAAGGTACGCTTCAATGACGCGGGTCATATATTAGGTTCTGCAATGATTGAAGTCTGGATAACCGAAAAAGGCGAAGAAACAAAACTTGTTTTTTCGGGTGATATTGGAAATAGAGATATTCCAATACTAAGAGACCCTTCCATAATTGATTCTGCGGATTATGTAATAATGGAATCAACCTATGGAGACAGGCTTCATGAAGATAAAACCGATAAGGTTAACAAGTTTATTGACATAGTAAACGAAACTATTGAAAGAGGCGGAAATGTAGTTATACCGTCTTTCGCCGTCGGCCGGACTCAGGAGATAATCTATGACATTCATAAACAGAGGGAAAAGTTTGAAGGCAAGCTGGAAAAATTGTTGAGCATTCCCGTTTTTATCGATAGTCCCCTTGCAATTTCAGCTACAGAAATCTTCAGAAAAAATCTTGACTGCTATGATGAAGAAGCGAGAAAATATATCGAAGACGGCGATAATCCATTGGATTTTCCAGGACTTCAGTTTACAAAAACCCCCGATGAATCAAAAGCTTTAAACGATAGGACAGACAGCATTATTATCATTTCCGCCAGCGGAATGTGCGAAGCTGGAAGAATAAAGCATCACTTGAAACATAACCTCTGGAGAAAAGACAGCACAATTCTTTTTGTAGGTTATCAAGCTATCGGGACTCTTGGCCGCAGCCTTACGGAAGGAGCAAAAAAGGTAAAGCTCTTTGGAGAAGATATTACCGTTAAAGCAAAGATTGAATCTATTGACGGATTTTCAGGTCATGCTGACAGAGATGATTTGTTAGCATGGGTTTCCAAATTCAACAAAAAGCCAAAGAAGATTTTTATAGTTCACGGCGAAGAAGATGGAATGAATACTTTTTCAAAACTAATTAATGAAAAGTTTGGCATCGAAACTGTAATACCGGATATGAATTCATCCTTTGTTATTAACGCAAACCACGCAATTGAAAGTATGGAAAAACCTGAAGTCAGTTATCAGTTTAAACGCCTTGCAATTATTGATATGCTTGAGACTTTAAAGGATGAATTCAATGAACTTTCTGAAATATTAAAAGCAGATCTTAAAGATGAGAAGGAAGATATTGAAATTGATGAACTCAGAATTAAGCTTAAAAATCTTGAAAGACAGATGGTTGATGTTCTGAGGTGATTTGTTTTAGGGCGTTTCAAAAAATTCCTTGTTCAAGTTTATACAACGAAAACCCATTATATCAGTTTTTTGAAACGCCCAGTTGCTAAGTTTTTTTGATACTATATAAAAAGCAATTAATCTTTTACATTTGCCTATCGCAAAATAACGTTAAAGCGTTCGTTATTTTGCTCCGTCAAATGTAAGATTAATAGTTCTTTTTATATACCTAAGCGAAGATTTTATCGGAAGTTATTTTTTCAGCATTACT
>JAUZPS010000115.1 GCA_030705945.1 Bacillota bacterium | reverse complement strand
GAAGCACTCGGCGCAAAAGTTGGCGCAGCAGTAGATGTAGGTGTTGCTGCTTTTGTCGCTGTCGCTATGGCAGTAGCTGTAGCAGTAGCGGTAGCAGTAGCTGTTGCTGTAGGCAAACTTTGATTTGAGTTCGAGTTTGAGTTTGATGAACTCTGTGGCACAGGTGTTGATGTTGGTGTAGGTGATACTGTAGATGATACTGTAGGTGATACTGTAGGTTCTATTGATGGCTCAACCGATGTAGTTGGCTCTACTGTTGTTGACGGTTCTACTGTTGCTGATGGTTCTACTGTTGCTGATGTTGTTGGAACTGGTGTTACTGTTGGTTCAATTGATGGCTCAACCGATGTAGTTGGTGCGGTAGTTGATGTTGCAATCTCAGTTGATGTTGCAGTTGCAGTTGCAGTATCTGTTGCTGTTGCTGTATCTGTTGGTACTGGTGTGGATGTAGGAGTTGATAATTTAACATCCCCTGAATAAATTATTTTATTTTCGCTTATGAGATCTTTTTTGAATGCAACTATTTCATTTCCTACATTTAATGCATTTAATGAGTTCGTTACTCTTGTTAAGAAATCATCTGTTGTTCCGTTATTAAGGTCACCTGGCAATGTCTCAACATTTACTAAAACTTTTGATAATAAAGCATTTAATGAGCTTTTATAAGAAGCATCAGTTATATCAAATTTAATTTTATTTATATTTTGATCAAGATCATAAACAGTGGTGAGTTCAGCAATCTGAGCCATCTGTTCTAATAAAGTGATTGTGAATTTAGTGCCATTGTCATCATTTACGTCTCCAGTAACTATAGAATTAATCTTACTGGCAACAGTTCTGAAATCACTGAAATCAGTTTTATTTACTGTATAACCACTGGAAATCAATGTCTTTAAAAGCATTTTTTCCTTAACAGTAAAACTGAGATATGTAGATTTAAGCATATCAATATCATCCATATTCAAAGTAATACCTAAGAGCTCAAATATTTCACTCTGGATTTCATCTGTGCTTATAGTATCTCCGCTTATAGCATTTAGCACGTCAATTACTTTATTTCTATTACTTTGATCTGTTAAAGCTAATGCTGAAATAATTACTTTCTGTATTCCTGATACTGTAGCAGGCGCAGATGTCGCATTGGCTGTAATACTGAATGTGAATGAACTTAAAGCAAGACAAAGAATCAAAACATAAGACAAGACTTTTTTTGTACTTCTTTTGACCATTTTTAATACTCCCCCTCGTGTACTTATCACTTTAAAGTAGTAGTTATTTAACAAACAAGAGTGATTTAATTATAATGCTAAATATACTAAAGATATTCTTATTATATAATTACATCTAAACCCAAGTTTGTTAATTTTTTCTAATTAATAAACTACCTTTGGTAAATAATATATTTCGATTATAGCAGAATAGAATTGCAAATTCAAGGAAAAATTTTATGAGTTATGTAAATAAAAAAGAATGTCGGTTGTTAAATCCTTCATTATTTTATACTTTATCCTTTTTATTAAATCCTAGCATTCCTGTGAACTGCTGCATGATTCTATCCTGAGCGCTTGCGCTTGAATCGATAAACATGGTAGCTCCAACACCTTTTTCTGCTATGTGCTTCAACGATTCGGTATACATAAAGAATAACAGATATGACGGATCAACTTCGGCTTCTTTTAATTCTTCTACTGCTACTTTAATACCTTTTGAAACTTCTTCTCTAAAAGCGGCAAGACCTTCGCCCTTTTTCCTCCATGCTTCTTTTTCAGACTCTGCCTGAATCTTAATGAAGGCTCCTTCTGCTTCAGCTTCTTTAGTCTTTTTAATCAGAAGAGCCGCTCCTTCATTTTCAGCCGCTTTTCTGAGATTAAACGAAGATACAACCTTTGCCATGCTTTCTGTAATTTCTTTGTCAAATTGTAAGTCCGTAATCTGGATATCGTGCAGAGCATAACCCCATACTTCAATTTTCTGGTCAATATGTTCTTTGATATTTGATGCCATTTCCTGCCTTATTCCAAGGATTTCGTCCTGGTTCTTAGTTGCCACAAAGGCTCTTACTTCGCCTTCCACCAACTTTTGCATGGCCAACTGGAACTCTGCTGCTGAGTTGAATGAAAATGCCGCATTTTTTATTGTCTCTTCATGGTCTTTAGCGACTGAATAAAGCAGCATGGATTTGAAATAAACATTTGCCTGGTCTTTTGTTATTGCTTGAAAATTTACCTCCATTGCTCTGTTCTGAAGCGAAACCTTAAGATGTCTTTTCTCCCATGGCATTTTCAGATTTAATCCCGGACGCAAAAACCGTTTGTATCTACCAAACTGAGTAATGATAATAACATGTCCCTGATCAACAGATACAAAACCAGAAGCGATAAGTAAAATAACCAGAACTCCCGCAATTAGCAAAATAATATTTACCATATTTCCCCTCCTGAATAATAGATTTAAATAAAAACATAAATTTTGAATCAGTAATATTTATACACGTAGACTAAGGAATTTATGAATACTATCATATCTTCCATTACAAATAAATGCATAACTTTACTGACTTAAAACTTATTATAATTAAGAATTATATATATAAATAAATTTAATGTCAAAATAATTAAGGGCGTTTTAAAAAATCCCTTGTTCAAGTTTATATGACGAAAACCCATTATATCAAGTTTTTGATACTCCCAGTTGCTAAGTTTTTTTGATATTGCCTAACTCAACTTTTAAGTTTCATATTCCGTAAAATAAATTAGCGTCACTTGACCAATCTAATACCGTATGTCCCAAAGTCAGATATAGTGCTTGATGTCTTTCCATCCATACAATAGGTGATGAATCTTCCAATAACATCAACCTGACCGTTCACATCATTTGAAAATCCTTCTAGAAAGAAAGTCGCAAACCCTAAGACCTGTATCGCCTTTTTACCATTTACAGAAAGTGTATTAACTACAGGAAGGAAAAGTACTCTTGGACAATTCAAACTATAGTTGTCATACGTATCAGCGCATTGTCCTATTATACTGTTGATCGATGTTTGGGTAGCGCCTGCTATATTACCTGTCTCTGTTAATATTATATCTCCAACATTAATAGTTCCGCTATATCCATTCAGTAAATTGTCCCCATAAACACGTGCTCCTGTTCCTCCAAGATCTATAGGCGCATAATTCCCAGTACTACCTCCACCGCCTCCTTCTTTTAATGTGTAAAGTTTTCCGTAAGTAAACGTCTGCTGTACCACAGCAATTGGCCGAATGCCTTTTAATGAAGATATGTTTTCAACCCTTGCTTTCGCCGTTGCTTTAACATTTTTGTTATTGAACCCCAGTACATTTGCAAAAAAATACTTAACATTTTTTTCTGAGCTGACTTCTATCCCCCTATCATCAGAATCAATAACTTTTTTGAGATTTATATAATCGCTTACATTTGTATCCATATATTCGTCAACTACATTAGCAGCATTGAATTTATCCGTTACTAATTCTTGCGCTCCTGCTATTGTTGCGGCGTCAACAGCATTGGACAGTTTTGCTTTTTCTATGACGACATCCCCTATATCTAATGTTAAAGCGGCAATTCCCAAAACGATGGTTATGGTTATTGTGAAAATAATCAGCGATGAACCCTTATTGCTCCTTAATAAGTTCATAATGAACTCCCCCTTGTACTGAATTAATGCTTAAAATTATCTCAGTAAGGAAGTTTCAAAAAATTCCTTGTTCAAGTTTTGTATGATAAAACCCATTATATCAAGTTTTTGAAACGACCAGTTACTATATAAAAAGCACTATTAATCTTACATTTTGCGATAGGCAAATGTAAAAGATTAATTGCTTTTTATATAAGTTTTCTTTTTGATACTACCTTACTCAATTTTAAGCATTATATATAGATTCGTAGTTTCATTAAATCTATTTGGGGTAGTGATTTAGGTATTTTGCCTTATCTTTAGACCTATTTAGACCTATATTGTAAAATACTATTAGAAAGGTATAAGATTAATTGATTTTAATCTGCCTAACCAAATAATTTTACTACGCTTTACCTGTAAATGTTAAGAACAATAATATTGCGTTAGCCGCTATAATTATACAGGATATTATCCAACCAACTACATTTGTCAAAGGTTTATTGACCAGTGATCCCATCAGATCTTTGCGCCGTGTTATTATAAGCATGGGTATTATTGCCACAGGAAGAATGAAGCTTAGTGTTACCTGACTTACAAGCAGAGCTTTCATAGGATTGATTCCCATTATTATTATTATCATTCCTGGAAACATCGTTACAAGCCTTGTAAAATTATCACTTAAATTAAGTCCAACAAATCCTTGCATTATCGTTTGGCCTGCCATAGCGCCTACTGCAGATGAAGACAGTCCGGACGCAATGAGAGCCAAGCCGAAGGCGCCGCTAGAAGCTGCTCCCAGCAATGGATACAAAGACTTATGAGCCTCCTCTATGGAATTTATATTGACCCCATTTCTGAAAAAAACCGCGGCTGAAACTATTACCATTGCCATGTTTACAATAAAAGCTATGTTCATTGCAATAGTAATATCTAATCTTTCCATTTTTAGGTGCTGTTTTCTGTCTTCTTCTGATAAATCTTTGTTTCTGTGTTGAACAAGCTGAGAATGTAGGTAAATTACATGAGGCATAACTGTTGCTCCAAGCATTCCAACAGCTATCACAACCGCTTCCCCGCCTGGCAAAGATGGTATAAGAATATGTAGACCCGCCGAAGACCAATCAGGTTTCGCTAGGAATAGTTCAATTGTATAAGAAACACAAATCACCGCCACTAATAGTGTGATCATTACTTCAATAACTCTCTGGCCGTATTTCCCCAAATAGATGATTAATAAAGTTAAAGCAGCTGTTAATAGCCCCGCAAACGCTATCGGTATCCGGAATAATAAATAGAAGCCTAACGTAGCTCCAAGAAATTCGGCAAGATCAGTAGCTATAGCTGCAAGTTCCGCTACTATCCAGAAACACCAGTTTGTTCTTCTGGAAAATACCTTTGAGCACATCTGAGGCAAATTAAAGCCTGTTGCTATCCCAAGTTTTGCTGACAAGGACTGCAGAAATATTGCCATAAGGTTACTCCATAATATAACCCATATAAGGTTGTAGTTATATTTCGATCCCCCGCTGATGTTAGTTGCAAAATTTCCTGGATCTATGTATGCAACACTAATTATAAATGCAGGCCCTAAAAACTTAAGTGTTGTTTTAATGTTAAATAATCTCCTGTTATTTGCCGGTTTTATCCTCTCTATCGTAAGATGCTCTTCATATGAATCTGTTGCCTCAGCGCAACTTTCTTTAATAATCATGATGCACCTCTCTCACAAACGGTTATTTCCAAAGATATGTGGCAAGAAAGTTTTAGCAGCCTAAACTCATTAACTTCCAGCATAATCCTTTAATTTTCTATAATATAATGAATTAAATAACCTTAGTCTAGTCTAATTATGTTTACTTAATCTACAATATGTATAAGAACATAAATATGTTACATGACAAAACCAAGAATATTTTGTTAACTTAAAGCCTCTCAAGTTACAAAAAGATTAATTTTCCGGACATAAAAAAAGAACCCTCAATGAGTTCTATTATATTTTACAAAAAGCGTTGCTTGTTTACGCTTCGCTATAATTTTGCGCAAACTTTTCATATTTTTCATTTATTTCAGGGTTTTGTTCGAGAAACTTATTAAAAATATCGATCTTATGAAGTGTTGTTGCTGAAACATTATGTTCGATAAGCTCTGTTTCGGTTAATACGTTGTCATTGACCCCCAAATTTTTCAAAAACATCTCTATAACGTTATGTCTTTGTAAGAGGTATCTTCCAATTTCTCTTCCGTTTTCAGTAAGGAAAATAATCCCATACTTTTTGTAATCAAGCAATCCAAGCTTTGTCAACTTCTGAACTGCTTTTGTCGCAGATGGAGCAGCAACATTAAGGAGCTCTGCAAGGGTATTAATTCGCATATAGCCTTCTACTAATATATTCCTGTAAATCATCTCCATATAATCTTCCATTGCAGCTGTTAGCAGCTTCTTATTTTGCTCTAACAGTTGATACCCTCTAACTGTATGAAATTCTGAAGTTTGCTCCATTAAATCACTACCTTACGAAAAGCTCATATCTTATATTTTCACTATTCATTATATTCATATCAAATCTATTTTATTATATATATTATTTTTGCAAATGATGATGCTTTAGATAACCCAATCCCAATCAAGATCAACCTTGCTATATATTTTGCAATAAACATTTTACATCCATTTTTTATATTGCAAAATATATTCCTTGATTCATAAGTTGCGAAAAATTCAGCTTTGATAGTAAAATGCAGACGTATTAACTGCATTTTTAATGTAAAATCTTTTTCGCAACTTATATAGTTTGTTCTTTGCCTTTTAAAAGCAGTTCAGGACTCTTGACGATAACTTTTGTGCCATCTGGAATAGATTTTGTAATAAACGCGTTGCTTGCAATCACGGCATCAGCGCCGATAACCGTTTCTCCCCCCAGTATTGAAGCTCCTGAATATACAGTAACCCCATCTTCTAGAGTAGGATGGCGTTTTACACCCCTTAGAGTCTGCCCGCCCCTTGTTGATAACGCGCCAAGGGTCACTCCTTGGTAAATTTTTACATTATCCCCTATTGTTGTTGTCTCACCTATTACAACGCCCGTCCCATGATCGATAAAGAATCGCTTGCCTATAGTCGCGCCTGGGTGTATATCTATTCCGGTAATATTATGAGCATATTCACTCATTATCCTTGGTATAAGAGGCACCGATAGAAGATAAAGCTCATGAGCGATTCTATATATGCTTATAGCAAATATTCCTGGATAAGAAAAGATTATTTCCTCCTTGCTTTCAGCAGCAGGATCTCCGTCAAACGCAGCCTGAACGTCTGTTGCAAGGTATTCTCTTATCATTGGAAGCTTACCGAGAAACTCTTCAACAATCTTATTAGCTTTTGTTTTAATAGTTTCTCCTGTAAGTTTTCCATCTGATTCCTGACTTTTAACAAGTTGATGCATTAAAGCAGAACTGATCTGATCGCTTAATTTTCTATGGACACTTATCAACATATCGCCAATATGATATTCTGTAGTTTCATCCTCAAAGCTCAACTTTCCGAAGTAACCTGGAAACAAAAGCTGTCTTAAGGATTTTGTAATATCAATAACCTCATCTCTGTTAGGGAGCGGTCCATAATACTGAGGAATTATGCATTCCTTTTTTTGATAGCTATTCATAAAATCAGAAACAAGCTGATTTAATTTTTTGTTAAATTCATCATTCATAATTGATTCCCTTCTCTAATCAGTATGTTTATATATACCCTGATTTCTTGGTTAATATCAATTATATAATATGTTTGCGAAAATAATTAAAGTGGTATCAAAAAAAACTTAGCAACTGGTCGTTTCAAAAACTTGATATAATGGGTTTTCGTCATATAAACTTGAACAAGGAATTTTTTGAAACGCCCTAAAGCAACGTTCAAAAGGTCATTATTCTTTATAAGAATATGACCTGTTCTTCTTAATTGATTTTATGCCAAGTATTTATAATATTATGCAAATCAGTCCTCCACTGCCCTCGTTAATTATCTTTGTCAATGTTTCCTGGAGTTTGAGCTGAGCATCACCCGGCATTTTACCCAACTTATTATTAAGTCCTTCAGTTACCAGATCATGCAGAGATTTACCGAATATGTTTGACTCCCAAAGTTTTTGAGGGTCGCTTTCAAATTCCTTTAAGAGATAATTAACCAACTCCTCAGATTGTTTTTCAGTACCTACCAAAGGCGCGATTTCAGTTTCTATATCTGCTCTGATCATGTGAACCGATGGCGCGCTAGCCCTTAATTTGACGCCAAATCTGTTGCCTTGTTTTATTATTTCGGGAACCTCCAAAGAAAGTTCATCGAGCTTTGGAGCCACGATTCCATAACCCTTAACCTTTACTTCATGAAGCGCGTATTCAAGTCTGTCATATTCATTTTTAACTCTAACCAGATCCTTCATAAGTCCTATCAACTTATGTTCCCCTTCAATTTCCATGCCGGTTGCTTCACTAAGGGTTTTGTAAAACAATCCGTCTACAGCCGAAATTTCGACAAGAACACTGCCATCACCAAGATTTATCCTGTCAATTGAAGCCTTTTTAATAAATTCATATTCAGAGAATAGAGCCATATTATTTTTTAATTCTCTTATTTTTCTTACATCAAGGAAAGTGCTTTTTACAGCATCTATCATTTCTGTCTTAATCCTGTTTTCATCTTCTAAGGTTTCAATCCATCCAGGTATGTTTATACCTATTTCAGTCACTGGAAATTCATATAATATTCTTTCCATTATATAGCTTATATCTTCCAACCTCAGCTGAGCGCAATTTACATTTACTACCGGAACTGAATATTTTTCTTCAAGCTCTTCCTTTAACCTTATGGTTTCAGCATCATATGGTTTAGTCGAGTTCAGAACTATTACAAATGGCTTATTAATATCCTTAAGTTCATTTATAACCCTTTTTTCAGTTTCCACATATTCTTCTCTTTCAAGATCAGTGATAGTGCCGTCAGTGGTGACAACCAAACCAATCGTTGAATGTTCGTTAATTACTTTCCTTGTGCCAATTTCAGCTGCTTCTCCAAAAGGAATCTGATAGTCATACCAAGGCGTGGTGACCATTCGCGGCGCGTTGTTCTCAAGGTATCCTAATGCGCCTTTTACCAAATAACCCACACAATCAATCAATCTTACCTTTAATTGAATATTATCGTCTATTACTATTTCAACCGCTTCATTTGGCACAAATTTGGGTTCTGTAGTCATAATAGTTCTGCCTGCGGCGCTTTGCGGCAATTCATCCCTTGCCCGTTCCCTCTGATAAGCATTTTCTATATTGGGAATTACCAATAAATCCATAAATTTCTTTATGAAAGTTGATTTACCGGTTCTTACAGGTCCTACTATTCCCAAGTATATGTCACCTTGTGTTCTTTCAGCTATATTCTGATAAATGTTGTACTTCTCCAAACTCGATCCCCCCTACATTATTTACATAGTGCATTAGTCAGTATAAATATATGCTTGTTTTCTGTTAATATTACAAAAAACTTCAGAGGAGATTTTTATTTGGTTATTATATCCTATATGTATTCCTCTATAGATAAGTTAACCCTATAATTTCCGTATTCTAAAATTTGATCCAGTAAACCGATCAACTCTGACTGATCAGAAGCAATGATCTTCAACAAATAGCAGCCTTCACCGCTTATCCTATGCGCCTCTATAATAGCGTCATTATTCTTTAAATACTTCTGAAAAGCTTTGTGATCAGTTGTTTTCATGAATACAGTCACAAAAGCTGTTGTCTCTTTGCCTAGCCTTTTCCAATTAACCTTTAAAGAATATCCCTCAATTACACCAAGACTTTCCATTCTACCGATCCTATTACTTACTGCTTGACCTGTAAGATGAACAATTTCTCCGATCTCCCTCCACTGCATACGGCTATTTTCCATCAAGAGTTTGACAATTTTCATATCCGTTTGATCAAACATATGAATAAATCCTTTCATGGTGAAAGTATAAACGTTTAAATCTTACTCTAATCAACCTTATTTGCGCGTATAATTATCTTATAACACATTGAAAATTATAGCAAAGCATTATTTTCTATATAAAAAGCACTATTAATCTTACATTTGACAGAGCAAAATAACGAACGCTTTAACGTTATTTTGTGATAGGCAAATGTAAAAGATTAATTGCTTTTTATATATATGTTTCGTGATAAACATTTTACATTTAAGAACAAGAAACATATACCTTGATTTAAATATGTATTTATAAGGAGGAAATGATATGTTTATACAATTAATACGTCATGCGAATATAATTTTAAGAATTAACAATATGAAAATCGTCGTAGATCCATTATTAAGCCCAAAAGGTTCTATGACTCCGGTTAAAAATGTTCCGAATCAAGATTATAACCCACTTGTAGAGCTTCCGATTCCTAAAGAATCAATACTCAATTGTGACGCGTTAATGATCACACACCTGCATAGGGACCATTTTGATGAATTAGCCGCAACTATGATCCCGAAAGATACTCCAGTATTCTGTCAACCTGAAGATGAGTCTGAAATTAAAGATAAAGGCTTTTGTAACGTCATTTCGATAAAAGACGCCTTCATATGGAATGATATATCATTTAAGAGGGTAACCGGAAAACATGGTCATGGAATTACCGCTATCGAAATGGGCCCTGTTTCTGGGTTTATTATATCTGCTAAAAACGAACCAACTGTTTATATTATGGGAGATACCGTCTGGTGTCCAACTGTCAAAAATGCAATAAGCCAATATAAGCCTCATATTGCTATAGCTAATTGCGGAGCAGCTAAGTTTGCTATAGGAAAACCTATAACGATGGATGCTAAAGATATGCTTTGCGCCTGCAAAAGTTTTCCACTTTTAAAAATAGTAGCCGTTCATATGGAAGCATGGAATCATTGCCGTTTAAGCCGTAAAGAACTGAGGGATTTCTCATTAGAACACAATATCCAAACACAGATTGTGATACCTGAAGATGGAGAATCTTTAAACTTTGATTATAATAATTATCTCAACTTTCCCACTTCAAATTAAGCAGCCATTAAGTATCAATTGTGTAAGCCTTTGAGTATGTCTAATAATTCTTATATATTTATGCTTTATTCTGTTTTACACATCTATCTTCTATTTCATTCG
>JAUZPS010000114.1 GCA_030705945.1 Bacillota bacterium | reverse complement strand
GCAATAAACATTTTACATCCATTTTTTATATTGCAAAATATATACCTTGATTCATAAGTTGCGAAAAGTTCAGCTTTGATAGTAAAATGCAGACGTATTAACTGCATTTTTAATGTAAAATCTTTTTCGTAACTTATATAAGGTAGCATCAAAAAACTTAGCAACTAGGCGTTTCAAAAACTTGATATAATGTGTTTTCGTCTTATAAACTTGAACAAGGAATTTTTTGAAACGCCCTAATTTATTTGACGAATACCAATAATTACATACTCAAACTTCGCGATAAAAAGTATTCAGTAATATATAGATGAATTCTATCTACAGTAGGCCATTTCAGCCAATTATGATGAGATACCTTGAGGCATTTAACCGATGTGACAAACAACAACTAACAAAAACAATTTTTAAATAAAACAGACAATTGCATTAATTAATGGTATAATAAATTGATTACAAAAATAGGAAGTGTACTTCTCGTTTTGGATAGTGGTCTTGCTTGATGCTTGACTATAATTCGATTAATACTTAATTGTTACGAAGAGTGGATTATTTTGCGATTCCACTCTTTTATTTTTTATACGCGTAAAGTTAAGCTGGCGGATTAAAAGTTGTGATTAAAGGCTCTCTAATGCCTGAAACGAGATTGTATAAATGAGAAGGGGGCTAAGTTATGATTGATCCACCAATGAGTTCATTGCTCACTAAGGTTGACAGTAGATACACACTATGTATTCTAGCGGGTAAAAGGGCAAGACAGTTGACAGATGGAGCTCATAAATGTACAAATTGTAATTCCAATAAAGCTGTAACTGTTGCAATCAGTGAGATAAATGAGGGTATGATAACCTATGTAAGGACAAAAGCTGGGATCAAGTAGTTTTTTATAAAATGAGGAATATAAATGTGATAGTGTGTAACATGAGGTACTTCACAATAATGGCGGGAATTTTTGAGCAATAAGTTAATTACTTGGTATAACCATAAAATTAATTATATCCAATATATCAAAGATATGAAAATCAGGCAGAATGATCTACCAATAAGAATATTGTGTGGTGGTATAATAAGTGATGGTAAGCGATACGGAGTAATTAACTTGGTCATATTGTGAGAATAAACAATAAATAAGAAAGTTGGAAAGAGAATGTCATTTGATAAATTGAATCTTATTTTACCTATTCGAGAGGCATTAAACATAGAGGGATATACAACACCTACTGAAATACAGGTACAAGCTATCCCGCCGCTACTTGACGGAAAAGATTTGCTAGGATGCGCCCAGACAGGGACTGGAAAGACAGCGGCGTTTGCTATTCCCATACTGCAAAATCTTTCTAAAGAGCAAAGGGGCGCAAAGAATCAGAAGACCATTAAGGCCTTAATATTAACTCCCACACGTGAATTGGCTGTTCAGGTTGGAGAAAGTTTTACTGCTTATGGGCGAAATTTAGGCCTTAAAAATGGCGTGATTTTCGGCGGAGTATCACAAAAACCTCAGACAGACGCCCTAAAGGAAGGGATAGATATACTAATTGCAACTCCTGGTAGATTGCTTGACCTGATGAACCAGAAATATATAAGCCTTCAACATGTTAAGTTTTTTGTGCTAGATGAAGCAGATCGGATGCTGGACATGGGGCTTGTAGCTGATGTAAAAAGAATCATATCGCATTTGCCTAAAATAAGACAGACAATGTTATTTTCCGCAACTATGCCGCAGGAGATTTCAAAGTTGATGGATTCCATTTTAACAGACCCTGTTAAAGTAGCAGTTACTCCTATTTCATCTACAGTAGATATTATTGAGCAAGCAGTATATTTTGTTGGAAAAAAACAAAAAAAATATCTGCTTATTCACCTGTTAAAAGACAAAGCCATTACTTCTGCGCTTGTGTTTTCACGAACGAAGCATGGAGCTGATAAAATTGTAAAAGATCTGACCAAAGCAGGTATTCGGGCGCAAGCTATACATGGGAATAAATCACAGGGGGCGCGGCAATTGGCTTTAAATAAATTTAAAGCAAAAAAGATAAGGGTTTTAGTAGCAACGGATATAGCTGCAAGAGGGATTGATGTGGAAGAGTTGTCACATGTGATTAATTTCGATTTGCCTGATTCACCTGAGACCTATGTTCATAGAATTGGACGTACAGGAAGAGCGGGACTGGGAGGAGTTGCGCTTTCATTTTGCGATGATGATGAAAAAAAGTACTTAAAAGTTATCCAAAAACTGATATCCAAGACAATACCTATAATCGAGGACCATCCTTATCCTTTAAATTTAACAGGATCAGAGGAAAATAAGGATATTATAAAGAAAACACCTGCTGCAAAACGCAGTCAAGCCAGTTACTTTAAGAAAGACAGGCCTAAGAAAGTAACTGGGAGACTACATGTTTTGCCTTAGGAGGTTGAGATGAAAGTATTATTGGATGATGAAGGCAATGTGAATTATGATAAGATAACAAGATCTTCAACAGTTCAGGAACTGTTGGATGCAATTGATATTTTTTTGAAAGATAATGAACTCCATTGTGATAAATGTGAAGATAGTTGTTGCAAAAAACCTTGGGCAGTCGAATTTGACAATGTCTGCGTTAATACGCTATGTAACTGGGATAACAATGCGGTAAGGGATTTTATACAAGATAAGCTGGTCATGAAGGAAAATTTCTTTAAGCAATTCGATCAGTATGTATTGAAAAAAGATGCAAATTGTAACTTTGTTACTAAGACTAATTTATGTTCTATTTATGAACAAAGACCAATAATATGCAGGCTTTTCATCTGTAGCGCCAAGAGTCATAGGTACAATGTAATCAGGGAACTGATTGGAGCTGCTTATTTGGAAGCGCTAGTAAGTGAAGAAAAAATTAGAAACATATATATCACACATACAATATTGGATATGATTAAGAGGAATCCAGCCGTTCTTGCCAAGGACTATAGTGTATTGCTGGATGATATAATCCTTTATGCTCAAGAAGAGGGATGGCTTGATGTTGATGATTTGCAGGAGCTATATCAAGCATTATAAAAGGGAAAAATGACAAAAATTAGAAGTGCGATCCTTTACATTATTTGTAATGCAGTGCTCCTTAAAGGTCTGATTCATTATATAAGTTTATAAATATGTGTGATCTGTGGCGTAGAATGGGATATATGATCTGTCAGATTACTAATGATTTTAATATAACAAAATAATTTTCAAAATATAAAAGACAACAGTTTTAATTACTTATATTTGACGGTTGAAGAAAACAAAAAGTTTGGTAATCCTTGATATTAAAGGACGCCAAGCTTTTTAAATTCTTTAAAAAAGCGCGCTCTTTTTCAGCTTTTTGATGGACTGGGTGATAATAAATGCGCGTTCTCCCTTGCTGTTGAATTTACGGTTGCAGGTAGGAGATAATCCGGTATCTGTACATACGACAAATTTAGCCAGTGAGAAGTCGTCAAGCATCTTTTGCTCCAATGCCTGTAGTGTCAGTTGCTCATTGGTGTTGCCGCTGTGGATACTGACGTAGCTTTAAGTTGTGATACATACTTTCAATCTCATAAGCCTATTTCTAGGCTTTCCGTGATTTTTTCTTTAAGTAAGGGTGTTTCAAAAAATTCCTTGTTCAAGTTTATACGACGAAAACCCATTATATCAAGTTTTTGAAACGACCAGCTGACCAGTTATTTTTTTGATACTACCTAACTGTCAAACACCCGCGCTTTATTTTCAAGAGGATAAATATAGATACTAATAAGTTCTCAGATGTTATTATTTTACAATGGATTTGAAAATACTATTAAATACGAAAACCCCTTGATTTTCTCTTATTTATTGTGTATAAATAAGTATAAAATTATGATTTCATTATAAAGTGAGGATAAATTGATATACGAATTTTTAAAGGATTTCCACAGACGCGCAGAAATAATCGCGATAGTTGATTTTATAACTACAAGGGTTGCTAGAAAAACCAAGCTCAGGGAGTTTGAGTTTGATGCCTCCGAAACTATAAATCTTGTGATGCTTGTCTTGTGTTTTATTATGGAAAAATCTTTGATTGAAGAGGCCTGTACCAAAAATGATGTGGCTAACTATATAAGAAGGCTTGACGCCGAGTTTCTGAAAAAGAATATTCCGGATGAAGAATACTTGCAGATAGTGGATTACATTATAAAGGATTGCTTGCAGAACAGCGGGATCCCACACTACTTTTCCACCTACAATTTCGAGGTGAATAGAGAAGAAAAAATAAATGTAAAACTCATCGATGATAAAAGAATCTCTATTGGCAATGACAATGTATACACTTATTACATGACGCCCCAGGGTTATAAGTTTATGTTCAACACTCTTGAGATAGAAGACGCTTTAAAGGTTTCTATTGAGCAGTTCAAACTTAATTTATCAATTAAAAAAAGAAATTTTAATGCTGCAAGAAACAATGCCGACAGCTTATTTAATATTAGTAAAACCCAGATACAGAGGATAAATTACTTTATAAAACGAGTTAAGGAAGACATTGGAAGCACTGGAATTGCGGAATACGAAAAAATTTATAACAGCACTTTTTCTTCAATAGATGAACAAAAAGAAGGTTATGACAACCTTTACGAAATGATAAAGAGAGTAGAAAACTCAATTATTGAGAGTAATAATAATGGTGTTCACAATGAGGTTTTGAAAAAAGAAATTGAAGACATTTCTTATATAAAAAACAAACTTAAATTTATAATAAATGAGCAGTCCAATCTTCTTTTAAAGCAGCAGCAGCTTCAGAAAATCTACAATGAAGCTGTCGACAATATACTTTATATCGGATTCGAGAGCAGGATAAATTTTGAAGATGTTATTATGAAGAGGCTGGAGGAGGATATCGAGCTGTCATATCCACTTATAAAAGTGTTAAGACCGCTTTTCATGCCTGACACAAACAAGTTTTTCAATATTAAGATGGCGCTTAGCGAGCAAAGAATCGCAATGGCTGAAACCTACAGCGAGGGCAGCAATATCCTGATGAATGAGAAGTACTTTAACAGGTTTGAGAGTGAGAGGGATATAAGAATCCGCGATATTAATAAAAAGTATGTTGATATATTTGAAATAATATGTAAACGCACATTGGAAAACTCAGAAAATGAGGTATTACTGTCGGTTCTGATAAATCAGTTGAAACACGAATACGAAAGGTTTGTTCCAGATCTGAAGATTCTTACCAATGTGCTGCTTCAGCTTTGCAATATCAAGGAAGTAGATTTTAAAGCCATAAAAGATCAGAAAAACAAAACTGTGTTTAGCCCATCTGAAGCCTTTGACATAAAATACTGTGTTCTTGAGCTTTTAAACCGGGATAGAAGGTATGATGTAATCAGTGGCTTAAAAATCCTTCTTTCGAGAAATAAAAAGTTATTTATAGCGGAAAAACCTCTAGATGAGAATTTAGATGGGCTTTTTAGCGCTGAAAAAGTGGTAGGGCTTAATTGCCCCGATATAATGTTTAAAATAGAGGTGAACGAGCATTGAATGAATTGAATCTTGAGAAAGCAATGAGGATTTACTATAATCTGTTAAAGAACGGGGAGATTAATTTTGATGACAATAAAGAGCTCTATCTGGATTATTCCGACAGCGAAGTAAGAGCTATTATTGATATTATGGCAAGAGAGAGCAATGTATCCATTGATAAGTTCGGTCAGGTGATATACCTTATTCCAAATGAAGAAAATGATATTCTTGGCATAAAAGAGATGGATCTACAGAAAGTTATTAGTTATGATGCCCGCAAGATTGATTTTTATTTGTCGCAATACATTATTATTACCATCATATTGGTTTTCTTTAGCGGAAAAGGAAGCTATGTAAAGTCAAGGGATTTTATCAGAATAGCCGAGCTAGAAGAGGTGATTACCTCAAGGCTTGACTTTGCAAGATCCAAAAAGAATATCGACAGGGAACAGGAAGAGGCAAAGTTTAATATTACAGCCATGTTTGAACATTGGAATGCCCTGCAGATAGATGAGCAGGGGAAAAGAAAAACAAAATATGGGTATATAAGAAGTGTATGCGCTTTTCTTGAAAAACACAATCTTCTGGTATATGATAGCGTTGAAGAGGATATTAGGCCTTCAAACAAGCTTACTCATCTTATGACGTACAACTTTTTGGACGGAAACAGGTTGGAAACAATAGATAAAATATTGGGATATTAAATAATATTTTCAATATTTCTATAGAAGGAGCAGGTTATGGCAAAGATAGGAAAAATACGGTTTGTTAACTTCACATATAATGACAACAGGCATATTTATAATCAGACTTTTGATTTTTATAACGGTGAAGATACTCTTTTAAACCTTCAGAATGGTGGAGGGAAAACGGTGCTTGTCCAGATGATGATGCAGCCGATAATTCCAAAGCAGAAGCTTAAAGACAGGAACTTTAAAGGATATTTTAAAAATACCAAGGCTCCTGTCTACATCATGATTGAGTGGATTTTAGATGAAAGCTCAAAAAGGGTTATGACAGGGATCGGTATTAAAAGGATTGTGAGCAAAAATATAGATGAGGACAGTGAAAGCATAAAAGTAGTAACTTTTATTTCAGAGTATGATGGTGAGAGCAGTTTTGATATAAAAAATATTGAACTGTTGGAAGAAGAAAAGGGAATTGTAAGGCTTTGCGAGTTTGATAGGGTTTTAAAAAATTTATCAACAGCCGAGAAGGAAGGTAAAGATGTATGGCTTTTTCGTTGGGATTTAGCGGATGACAAGAAGGAATACACTAGAAGACTTAAAGCTTATAAGATAAATCAGCTTGAATGGAAAAACCTTATGGTTAAAATAAATGAGGCAGAGGCTGGTCTCAATTCCTTTTTTAATGACTGCAAGACAACAGGCGCATTGATTAAAAAGTGGTTTATTCCAACAATAGAAGAACAGCTTAATAGAAATGGGAATTTTGTTGAAAATATAAAAGAGCTTATAAAGAATCATACCGAGCAGCTTGTGAAAAATGAGGATATGATTAGGGAAAGGGAAATCTTCGAAGACTTTAAAAGTAAGACGAAGGTCCTATATAATAATCTTGAAAAGTATAAAGACGAACTTTTAAGATCTGAGAATAACAAAAGAGAACTCGGCAATTCATTTTTGTTTGTGAATGATAAAATAAGGTCCCTTGAAAAAGAAAAGGAAGAAATTATAAAAAGTATTAACACATTGGAAAACAATATAAAGGAACTGGAATATGAGAAATTATCTGGTGAATATTATCAGGTTTATGATGTTTTGGAGCAATTGAGACAGGGTTCATTGGAAAATGATAAAAGAATGGATGAACTCAAAATGGAAATTTCTAAACTGGAATACAAGAAAAATCTGCTTTCATGCTCAAAGCTTACGGATGAAATCAAAAGCCTTAATTCAAAGATTGCCAAATATGAAACTGAGCTCGAAAAGGAAAGTCTTCAACAGGAAGATATAAGAAATATCATTAATGACATTGAGTATTCTTTGAAAGAAAAGTATAGGGATAGAATTTTAGAACTTGAAAAAACAATAGACGATGGAAAAAGGCATCTTAGCGATGATAACAATAGGCTTTCAAAGAGTATTTCCGACTATGAAAAGATAAAAGTAGACATATCAAAGATTAATGATCAACTTATTGCAATAAGAGGCAGGATTGCTGTATTTGAAGAATCGGAAAAGGCGCTGAAAACGGCGTATCCGGACTTTTTGCATGTAAAGAACATCAATACTCATGAGTTGGAAGAGGAGAGCATAAATAATGTCAAAGTTATGCTGGGAGAAGAAGAAGAGGACATTGAGAAAAGTAAAAACTATATAGATGACAGGCATATTGAAAATCAAAATAAAATTGAAAGCTTGGAAAGACAATTAAAAGAGATAAGGGATAAGTATCCTTTATTGGTGATTGAAAAAAACAAATATGAAGCTAAATACCATAAGTTTGAGAATGAGAAAAATGCAATTGTAAAAATAATCAAGTCATATCAACTGAGCGAGGAGTGCATTTATAACAAAGAAAAACTGCTTATTCCATTAAATTCGGACAAAGAAAAATTCAGTAAACTCATCGGTGACAAGAATCTTGAAAATTCAATTTTCAGGAAGCAATATAGATTGTATGAATCGGGAAAGGTATTTGAGTTATCTGAAGACCTTAAACAAATATTGGAAGATAATAATATTCTGGTTGAGTTTGGATATGAATGGTTGAAAAGCTTAACGGAAAATAAAAACTCAAAGCTTAAACTGGTCAGGAACAATCCATTTCTGCCATATTCACTCATAGTATCACAAAAGGATATGGAGTGTATAAGGGAAATGGAATTTAAGGGAGTAATATCTCCAATCATTCCTATTATTGAAAGAGAGAAGCTTGAGAACTCTATTGATATTAAGTCGAGAAACAGCATTCACTCTTTGCCGAATATAGATTTTTTAATTGCTTTTGATGATAGGATTTTAAATAAAAATTACCTTAAGGAAATATGCGATGACATAACTGTTAAAGTTTCCAAAAACAATGAAATAATAAGAACTACTCAGGAAGCATTGAAAAATACAGAGCTTGATATGGCTAAGGTTGAGGAATTTGACTATACCTTGGATGCTGTCAATAAAATCGCGGAGGAGATAGGCAGATTATCAAAAGGACTAGAAGAAAGCGCATTAAAGATCGCGGATATGGAAGCTGAAATAGTCCTTGTAAAGAAACAGGATAAGGCTGAAATGACAGCGAAAGCCGAGCTTTTAAACCGGGAAAACAAGTTTTTAAGAAAAAGGGAAGAGATATACGGTTTTTTTGCCAGATGTGAAGGTTATTCTGTGGATTTGAAGGAGAAAAGGCAAAAGGAAGAGGCTTTGAAGATTAAGAGAGCAGAGATGGAAACTCTGGAAAAAGAAGTTGTAAATATGAGGGAAAGTATAAATGAACATAACTTGAAAATCTCCAATATTTCATCTGTTTTAGAGAAAGTCAGTAACAATTATCAAAAATACAGCGATGTAAAAAATGGTAATTATATTGATGAAGAAATAGAGCAGTTGGAATCAAAGCTAACTTCATATGTTTCTCAGATTGGTATCAAAATTCAGACAATAAGAGATATTTTAGAGGATTATAAGAAAGATAGGAACGAAAAACAAAAAAAGATAGAACAATATGGCATAGAAGAAAGTCAGTATATGGGGATTTTGTACAGCCAATTTGAATTTGAAGGCATAAATGCTCAACTGACTGAAATAAACATTGTTTTAAGTGAATTGGTAGAGAATAAGAATAATATACAGTTTAAAATTGCAGAAAAAAATTCCGATTTACGGTATATGAAAAAAAGTATTTTGGAGAAATGTGGCTATGATGAGCCAAAACAGAGGGAAAACATCAGGGGCTTGGAATTTGAATCTGAGAAGAACAACCTGAAAATAAAACAGAAGGATTTTGATAAGCAGTTATCACGGATGAGAAACCAGGAAAATAGCTTGCAGAGGATTCGTTTTGCTCTTGAAGAATACTCTTCGTATGCGCCTTTAGTAACTGAGATACATGCTATAGAAAGTGATATAAACGAACATGTATTGAAGCTAGTTAAAGAGCATAAGGAATTAGGAGAATTGGTGAACTCAGGGAGAAATTCGTTGACGGATTTTTATTCGGAAGTTGAAAATGAATTTGTCAGTAAGGCCGAGATGTTTAAAAGCCTTTTTAATTCTATCCTAGATGGCGATAAGAAATATCGTCCTGTTCACGCAATGAATGCGCTCGATAGGGTCTATCTGCAAATTGAAAGAAAACTTGAGCAGCACTCAGTGGATATTAGAAAGATAGATAATATGGAAAGCTGCATTATTGATAACACATTAAGTTATCTTTTAAATGTTTACGATGAAATGAACAGTATTGACAGGAATTCTACAATAGATGTGGATGGCAAAAGGTGCAAAATGCTTATAATCAATCTGCCCCAAAAGGAAAATCTTGAAAGCATTTTACTCAAGGAATACCTGAGAAATACTATAAGAAACTGTGTGAACATATATAAGCAGGGAAAATCACTGGACAATATTTTGTCAAATGAAATAAGCACCTTTGACCTTTTTGACAGATTGGTTTCAATAAACAAAATTGAAATAACGCTTATTAAGGTTGAGCCCAACAAATTAAAGAAGAAAAGCTGGAAAGAGGTTATAGAAGAGAACTCCGGCGGTGAATTGTTTGTGAGCGCCTTCGTGGTATTCATATCCTTGCTTACTTATATGAGAGGGGAAAATTTGCTTAGTTCGAATATGGAGAGTAAGGTGCTGATAATGGACAACCCTTTTGGACCTATTACATCAGAGCATCTTTTAAAGCCTCTTTTTGAAATTTCAAAAAAATACAACACCCAGTTAATTTGCCTTACCGATTTGAAGGAACATACGATTTTTGACAGGTTCAACCTGATTTATTCCGTAAACATCGAGCGGGAAATAGGAAGGGAAGAAGAATATATCGAGCTTAAGACGATTAAGAAGGATATAACGCCTGAAGAGGATGAAATTCTATCGGTATCCATGTTTAAGATTGAGGATAAATCGAGGTTTGAATTGGTGAATTAGCGCTTTTTAGGGCGTTTCAAAAAATTCCTTGTTCAAGTTTATATGACAAAATTATCTATTGATAAATTTTCAGTAATGGCATTAGGAAGTGATATTTTGACTTTGTATGATAAAGGGATTGAAGCTAACGGAACATTGATTGATATTAATAAAACTACATTTTTTAGCGGATTTAATGCAACTTACGGCAAAATTCCGGTTAAATTGGAGCTT
>JAUZPS010000113.1 GCA_030705945.1 Bacillota bacterium | reverse complement strand
TATATTGCAAAATATATACCTTGATTCATTAGGCGCGAAAAGCTCAGCTTTAGTAAAATGCAGACGTATTAACTGCATTTTTAATGTAAACTCTTTTTTGCAACTTATATAAATTAAAATCAATTTATCTTTACAATTATTTAACAAAGCAAAATACTGTAAAAATGTTAATTGTTGCGCTCTGCTAAATGTTAAGAATAATAATGATTTTAATTTATATTAGTACATAATATTGGCAAGTTTAAGTTCAGATATTAATAGATAACCAAATGTAAAATTAGTTTTATTAGTTACATTTGGTTATCTATAAGGGCGTTTCGAAAAATTTATTATTCAAGTTTTGTAAGGTGAAAACCTATTATATCAAGTTTTTGAAACGACAAGTATACAAGTTTTATTTTTGATACTGCCAAACTAACAATAAAACGGGGTGCATGACATGATTGATAAGCAAAATGAAAAGCAGGAAAAAATTCTTGAATTTATAAACAAGGAAGTTTCAGAAAAAGGTTATCCTCCTTCTGTTCGTGAAATATGTAAAGCTGTAGGCTTAAGGTCCACTTCAACAGTTCATAGTTATCTGGAGAAGTTGACTAAAAGCGGTCAGATTCAAAAAGCTCCTACAAAACCAAGGGCTTTAAAAATTATTAATAAGAAAAATAACGATAATAAAAGGGATGAAAAAGACTATTATCCAAGAAAAGAACTGGTTGATATTCCTATTGTCGGCAAAGTCACTGCAGGTCAACCTATTCTAGCTGTAGAAAATATAGAAGATACCTTTCCTCTTCCAGTTGATTTTGTTCAGAATTCTATTGCATTTATGCTAAAAGTCCAGGGAGATAGTATGATAGAAGCTGGTATATTAGATAAGGACCTTGTTCTTGTCAAACAACAGTCAACAGCTAACAACGGAGATATAGTGGTAGCCTTAATTGGTGATGAGGCAACAGTTAAGACATTTTATAAGGAAAAAGGATATGTAAGACTTCAACCTGAGAATAAATATCTCGATCCGATTATTGTCAGAGAGAACCTTAGCATTTTAGGAAAAGTTATAGGAGTTTTCAGAAAGCTGTAATTTTATATTATGAATACCTATCATATTAAGTTTTTGAACGATCAATCGATAAATTATTTTTTTAATAACGTAAATTCTTCAATCGATATTTATATTATTGATAGAAGAATTTACTTATCGTTCACCGAAAATTAAAAAAGCCGCTAAGCGGCCTTTTTTTATTGTTCCCTATTGTCATTGAATATTAAATTTACTAGTTTCATCGGGCTTATGGTTGATATCGCATGCTTGTAAACAAGCTGCTGTCTTCCGTCACTATCCAAAACTACAGTAAAATTGTCGAAACCCTTTACCATACCTTTCAATTGAAACCCATTAGTAAGGTAAATTGTCACGGCAATATGCTCTTTCCTAACTTGATTTAAAAAAACATCTTGTAAATTAATATTATTCTTGTTCACAGAACTCCTCCTCTATCTATCTATTTTTCTTCATGCCATATCTTTTAAAACCCGAAACCATACAACTATTCTATAGGAAATTACCATATGTTGCAATATTATTTTTAATATTTTTTGTAATTTTATTTAAATCATTTTCAATCTCTAAATCAATCCAATTGATATTTTCTGTTCGTTTAAACCAGGTAATCTGACGCTTAGCATATCTTCTTGATTCTCTCTTTATTAATTCAAGCGCATCTTCCAAGGTCATGTCTCCCTTTAAATACGCTAAAGTCTCTTTATACCCGATAGCCTGCATTGCTACTGAATTTTTGTCATAGCCCAGCTTAATAAGATTTTTTACTTCCTCAATCAGTCCCCTTTCAAACATTAGGTCTACCCTTTTATTTATTCTGTCATATAACCTTTCCCTGTCCATCATCAATCCATAGCTGTAAAATCTATATTTGGAAGGGTTTTTTCTGGACACCTCCTGATGCTCTGAAATAGTTTTTTTAGAATATTCATAAACCTCTATAGCCCTAATAATTCTCTTCAAATCGTTAATATGTATTCTTTTAGCTGCTACAGGATCAATTAATTCTAATTTTTTATGCAAAAATTCGTTTCCGAATTCTTCTGCTTCTTTTTTCAGCTTATCTCTTAATTCCCAATCACAAATAGTTTCAGAAAAATCAATATTATATAATAGAGAATTAATATATAGTCCCGTACCGCCAACTACGATTGGCTGCTTTCCATTTTTAATAATTTCGTCAATGTATTCTGTTGCGAGTAACTTAAACTTAGCAACACTGAACTCTTCATCAGGATTTACCTCATCAATAAGATAATGAGGTATACCGGCCATTTCCTCCTTATCCGGTTTTGCTGTTCCTATGTTCATATATCTATAAATCTGCATCGAATCAGCAGAGATAATCTCTCCACCCATTTCCTTGGCTAAACTGATTGATAGAGCAGTTTTTCCAGATGCGGTGGGTCCGATAATTACTATAACCCTATTCATATTCACCCCTACAAAATTCTCTTAAACATTTTTTCCAGTTCATACTTAGTAAGCTTAACAATAACAGGCCGTCCATGTGGACAAGTGTAAGGATTCTCTGCTCGGTCAAGCTTTTCTAAAATTGCGTTTATCTCTTTTTCATCAAGTTTTTTATTTGCCTTAACAGCCGATTTACAAGCTATTGTATAGATTGCTTCGTCTGCTATAAGACTTACATCTTCCGAATTAGACTTTTTTATTTTATCTATTATCTCTAAAAAAAGCTCTTTTACAGAATCAGTATCGTTAATAAACGGAACTGATCTAATTATAATAGAATTATTTCCAAATTCGTCAAAATTAAAACCTAAATTATTAAAAACTTCCTTTTTATCTTCAATCATTTTAATTTCGCTATACTGTAATTCAATAACAACAGGTGTCAGCAACATCTGTGTGAAGGGGTCCTGCTTTTTAAATTTTTCTTTATAATATTCGTACATAATCCTTTCATGAGCTGCATGCTGATCTATTAAAAGAAGGTTATTATCTTTCTGCAGGAGAATATACGTAGAAAATATCTGTCCTATAATGTTTGAGTTAATAAAATTGCCAGAAGCTTCTTTGATATTATTTGTTCCATTATAAACTTTTCCAGTGCTTATTCCGTCAACTGTATTGATAGTTAATTGATTTGTGTCATATTTCTCTGAAGCTTTATTATGACTACCTAAAATTGATTCTTTAATATTATCCGTTTGATCTTCGCTGCTTTCTTTAATATCGTTAACCAAACTATTATTTTTCTGAATGTTATTCAGATTGTCGTCTATGACTTTAAAATCAGTTAAGTTATCAGCCTTTGAAACCTGATTTTTATTAATATCAGACTCTTTAATATCAGGCTCTTTATTGTTATATTCATTAAAGTTTGATTCTTTAAAGTTAGATTCATTAAAGTTAGATTCTTTAAAACTAGGTTCTTCATATTTTAAAGAATCTTTGTTAGTTTGGTTATCTAATTTATAATTTTTTGAAAGATTATTTTCTGACGCTACATTAAAATTTTCGCTCTGTGATGTAGAGTTATTATAATTAATTCCACTTTTGGTCAAGTTTTGCTGAACGTATTCAGTATTTTTATGCCCTTGGTTTTTAATTTTAAAAATATTTTCGTCTTTCTCAATAAACTGGACATTTCTAATCAGTGGTGTACTTAAAAGAGCATTGTTTAAAGCGTGATAAATACTTCTAAATATTTCCTGCTCATTTGAGAAACGAACCTCCATTTTAGTCGGATGTACATTTACATCAACTAACATAGGATTCAATTGGAGGTTTAATACTGCAAAAGGAAATTTATTTTTCATTACAAAAGTCTTATAGGCTTCGTCAATTGCAGCTGATATAAGTTTGCTTTTTATATATCTTCCATTTATAAAAATTGACTGATAGTCCCTCGTGGACCTTGAGATCTCTGGTTTCCCAGCATAGCCTTTTATGCTTATGAGAGAGTCCTCGAAAGATATGGGTGTAAGATTTTTACTAACTTCCTTTCCATAAATGCTGAATATAACGCTTAACAAATCATTATTGCCTGGCGTGTGAAGAACAATTGAATTATTGCCTGCTAGCTTGAATGAAATTTGTGGTTTTGCCAGCGCTATTCGGTTAATAATTTCAGAAATATAGCTAAATTCAGTGCTGTCTTTTTTTAAAAATTTATACCTTGCAGGTGTATTGTAAAAAAGGCTGCTTACAACAAAGGTTGTTCCGACAGGACATCCTGTCTGTTTAATTTCCTTTAATGTTCCGCCTTCAACTCTTGCATAAATACCGTATGAATTTTTTTGTGTTCTGGTTGTGAGTTCTACTATAGAAACAGATGCTATACTAGCTAAAGCTTCTCCTCTGAAACCAAGAGTAGAAATAGACTCAAGCTCGTCGGCACTCCTTATTTTACTTGTGGCATGCCTCTCAAACGCTATTTCAACATCGTCTTCATCTATGCCAGAGCCATTATCCGATATTCTCATAAGGCTTATTCCGCCATTTTTAACTTCAACATTTATGTTGGTAGCTCCAGCGTCTATCGAATTTTCAACAAGTTCTTTTATAACAGAAGCAGGTCGTTCTACAACTTCACCTGCCGCTATTTTATTTGAAGTATTTTCATCCAGTAAAACAATTTTTCCCATAGTGTACCTTCTGTAGTGTAATTATATAAGTTGCGAAAAAGATTTTACATTAAAATGCAGTTAATACGTCTGCATTTTACTATCAAAGCTGAATTTTTCGCAACTTATGAATCAAGAATCATTTTTTAGCTTTTGCTGAAGTTTATATATTACATTCAGAGCATCTAACGGAGTTAATGCGCTGATATCAATACTTTTCAATTCATCAATTACTTCATCAGAGCTTTTATTAGGCGCCTTGATTGAAAACAAATTCATCTGTCCGTCTATTGGAATTTGTTTTTTTCTGATTTTTGCTTCTCGTTTATTAATATCAGCATCTTCAAGGTCTTTGAGGATTTCCTTAGCTCGTCCAAGCACAGCCTGCGGAACCCCGGCAAGTCTTGCAACCTGAATACCATAGCTGTCATCAGCGCCGCCTCTAATAATTTTCCTTAAGAAAATTATATCCTCCCCTTTTTCCATAACCGAAATGCAGTAGTTCTTAATTCCGCTTATTTTTCCTTCAAGCCCGGTAAGCTCATGATAGTGGGTAGCAAACAATGTTCTGCTTCCTAGCTTTTCCTTATCGCAAATATACTCAATTACAGCCCATGCTATACTTAAACCATCAAAAGTACTAGTTCCTCTGCCAACTTCATCAAGAATTAAGAGGCTTTTATTTGTAGCATTAATTAAAATGTTTGCCATTTCTGCCATTTCAACCATAAAAGTACTCTGGCCTGCAGATAAGTCATCCGACGCTCCGACCCTTGTGAAAATCCTGTCTACAACTCCAATTTTGGCGCTCTTTGCCGGAATAAAGCTTCCTATTTGAGCCATCAACACAATTAATGCTACCTGACGCATATAAGTAGATTTACCGGCCATGTTTGGTCCAGTAATTATTGCCAGCCTATCATCAGTCATATCGAGATTAACATCATTCTGAACAAAAGCTCCCTGGTCCATCATTTTTTCAACAACTGGGTGTCTTCCTTCAATAATCTCAATCTGCTCGTCAGTGTCGACCACAGGCATACAATACGCTTCTCTGTCTGCGACCTCTGCAAAAGAACATATTACGTCTAATTCGGCAATGCTGGCTGCTGTTTTTTTAATCCTGTCTATTTCTCCGGCGATTTTTTCTTTTATACCCAAAAACAACTTATATTCAAGTTCTACCACTTTTTCTTCAGCGCCTAAAATAGTATCTTCTATCTCTTTAAGTTCTTGCGTTATATATCTTTCACAATTTGCTAATGTCTGTTTTCTTATAAAAGTTTCAGGTACTAATGAATAGTATGATTTGGTAACTTCAATAAAATAACCAAAGACTTTATTAAAACCAACTTTTAGATTTTTTATTCCAGTTTTTTCTCTTTCACTGGTTTCTAAAGCCGCAATCCATGTTTTACCTTCTGTAGTAGCCTTTCTGTACCTGTCAACATCTTCATTATAACCTGATTTAATTATTCCGCCTTCTTTGACTGCTATTGGCGGGTCATCCATAATTGAACCTTCAATCAACTCGAAAATATCTACCAGTCCATCTATTTGTTCGTTATTTCTGACAATTAAATCCGATGTAAGATCATTAAGAAGGTTTTTGATATGCGGAAGCTGTCCCAACGAATTCTTTAAAGAAACAAGATCCCTGCAATTTACATTTCCAAGAATCACTTTACCCATCAATCTTTCAATATCGTAAACCCTCTTTAATAGCTCTCTCATTTCAACCCTGTGCATAAATTTTTCTTTTAATTCGTTTACTGAAGAGAGTCTCTCATTTATGTCCGCAACATTTATCAATGGCTGTTCAATCCATTTTCGAATAGTTCTGCCGCCCATTGAAGTCATTGTTTTATCCAGCGCCCACAGAAGAGTTCCTTTTTTTGACTTCTCCCTCATGGTTTCAGTCAGTTCAAGGTTGCGTCTTGTGGATACATCAAGTATCATAAACTCTTCAATTTTATACCTGCTGATACTCTGGATATGAGCAAGACTTACCTTTTGAGTTTGCTCAATATATTCTAGCAGAGCTCCTGAAGAATTTAATGAAAAATCATATCCGTCAAATTGCTTATCATAGTTATCGAACCTACTTTTAAGCTTTTCAATCGCCTTTGCATCGCTAAAGTAAGCATCATCAAAAGAGGTTATATATGAATTTAACCTCTTTCTTATATTGCCAATTATGACTTCATCCTCATAGAGCTCGCTATTTGTAATTATTTCAGAAGGTGAATATTTTGCGATCTCATCCAATATTTTTTGTACCGTATTACCCCAATTAATCGAGGTGGCTAGAAACTCGCCAGTTGTTATGTCAACAGCAGCTATTCCGAAACAATTTTTATTTTTATAAATTGATAAAAGGTAGTTATTTTTTCTCTCATCAAGCATAGATGAGTCAATTATGGTGCCTGGGGTAACAACCCTTATAACATCCCTTTTAACAATACCTTTAGCTTCAGAAACATCTTCTACCTGCTCGCATATTGCTACCTTGTAACCTTTATTAATTAACCTTGCAATATAGCTTTCTGCAGCATGAAACGGCAATCCGCACATCGGCGCCCTTTCTTCAAGTCCGCAATCTCTTCCCGTGAGAGTTATCTCTAATTCCCTTGAAGCTGTCTCTGCGTCTTTAAAAAACATTTCATAAAAATCGCCCAACCTGAAAAAAAGTATGCAGTCATTGTATTTTTCCTTTATATCCAGGTATTGCTGCATCATCGGCGTAACTGTTCCCATTACAACATTCTACCTCACTTTAAACTTAAGTTATTACAAATAAAATTTATCATTTATTATTTTTAACTTGAATTTTATCTGTATTATTTAATGTCCGCACCCACAACCACAGGATGAACAATCACTGTCTGAACATGGTTCTTCACCTGTGATAGAAAATATTATAACATCGTTTATTTTTTTCATAAGACCGTCGACCATGCTTTTAGCTTCAAGATAAGTCCTTGTAACATCATAAGCTTGTATCTCTTTTTGTTTCTGAGCGAATTTTAGCTTAATATTCTCAAAAATTTCTTTGTCATTTGTTTCGCTAAGAGCATTTGACATTTCTTCCTGAATCATGTATAAATCATTTAAAAGACCTTTGCCTTTTTCATCTTGCATTAACAATTCCTCTGACTTTTTGAGCTTTAACATCTCCTGAGATTCTCTTATCAAATTTCCTAATTCTTTAGCTTTTTCAATGATATCCATAAACCTTCTCCTTTATATTTTTTTAGAACATTGTAATTTTACCATAAATTCAAATAAAAAAATCAATATAATTAAAATATTGATTCAAAATCCATGATTATCTATAATATTCATGTTTTATAGATTGATACAATAAAATATTTAACACTTATAACAAATTATATCCAATATTTTGCCTTAAACAGCATCAAAAAGAAAATTTGTTAACTGATTGTTCAAAACTCGATATAATAGGTTTTTATAAAACAAAGCTTGAACAAAGAATTTTTTAAAATGCCCTTAATAAATGCCCTTAATAAAAGACAAATCATGAGTATATTAACGAAACGATTCGTTAATATACTGAGGTGTTCCTACTACTAATGCTGGTCCCTTGGATGTATCAATCCATTTTAAAATATTTAGCAAATCATTTTCAGATAATTGTATACAGCCATTTGAGCCTTTCTTAGCTCCTGTAAACTTATGAATAAAAATTGCGCTTCCATTACCTTTTACAATTGGGGTCATGTTATAATCAACAACTATAGCGTATTTATAGCAACTTAGGTTCAGTTTTTCATAAGATTTCCATCTTGTTTGAGGGTTGCCATAAAAATGCTCATATTTGTTATAATCTTTTGAATTTACATCATCTATCCAGTAGTCATATTTTGTTGTTTGAATATATTTAATTTTTAAATCCTTTGGTTTTACTGATGTTCCAAAAGATTGGGATAGTTTATATATACCTTCTGGCGTTTTTTTATCGCCTTCTTTTTTATTTGGCGATATTCCATTTTCGCCAACCATCACTTTTAAGTCTGAAAAAACTTTCTTCCAGCGGCCATTTACATTCTCGTAAGAGTCAAGCTCTCCCAGAAAATCTTTGTTACTATCAACGGATACAACAATAAGCTGTTTGGAACCATACTTTTTGGATATATTATCAAGCCGCTTATTTTCTATATCAGATAGAACTTGAGTATGAAGATTTAAAATATATACAACCAACAAAATATAAGATGAAAAATTTTTAAACATTTGTGATTAATTCTCCATAGCTCATAAATAGATATTTTACCGTTGTAACTTTACCGACACTACTTTATTAATATTACTTTACCATAATTAATTAGTCCTCTTTGTATATATAGTCATAGAATCTACTGTATTTACCTTTTGTGGATGAGGTAATGTATTCACCTTTAATATCAGGATTATCAATAATACTTTGAAGATTATAACCATCTTTAAAAACAGCGTATTTAAAAACGCTTGGTTTAATAGAGCCTTGAGGACATCTGTAAATACAACGCAAACAGCTCATACATTTCCAGCCGAATTTTATTTTATATCCTTCCATTTTTATATTGTTTCGAGGACAGTTTTTTACACACTTATTACATCGGGAACAGTTTTCATTTACTTTTAAATCTCTTCCAAAGAAAGGGGCGCCTATATTTTCAAAAAAGCTTATAACCCTTGTAAAAATAGTTATCATAGCTGAGTTTTTCTGACGTCTCATTTTTCCATTCAAAATCTCTTTAACAATTCTTTGTACCTTCTTTATAGAAGTTAAATATAATTGTTTTGATAGTTCGTCAGGATATTTGGTAAATAAATTACTTGGCATTAATATCAAGCTTTCGTTAAACAGGTCATATCCCTTGACTTTAAGCTTGTTTTTTATAATTGTTGTCGAACCGCCCTCAATAAAGTTTGAACCTGCATTCTTTATTATGAAAGTATATTTATCTTTAACCCGTGGAAGTTTTTTTATAAAATCAAATACGATCTTAGGAGCATTAAAAGCATGAATAGGATAACATATACCCACTAAATCATAATTATTTACATCAAAGTATACATTATCCTTTAATATATCTTCAATTCTAATTAATTCAATTTTACTGCCGTTTTTTATTAGCTCATTCCCTAATAGATTGATTAGTATTTCAGTATTTCCAGTACCAGAAAAATAAAATACTCCTACTGTTTTATGCACATAAGGTCCCCCCTATAAAAAAATCAGAGATATATGTTATTTTGTATAATTTAAGAATTGTTATATAAATTGTTCTAAATTTACTTTTCGAATGACTCCGATAAAGCAAAACCAGTTATTTGAGGTATATTTTATATGTATAGTAACTTATCTTTATATAACTTTGTATAGTTTTATATGATTTAATAGCTTTCTGTATCAATCTTAAAGTGAACATATTTTATTAGTTAGCATTTCATAAGAAACAATTAAGAAGCAGTTAAACGTTTTTTAAATCTACAACTAAAATAAAAAAATTCTACAAACTCTCTTCTTTAATATATATATAATCATTTACAATTATTATTATAATACTAATTTATCTAAAATCCAAATAAATTTAACATTTACCATCAATATATATTAATTATTTATTACATCAAATAATTAATCATTAAATAAAAATATATATCATTAATATTTCTGAATAAAAAAAATATAATATTTAAAGAAATTAAAAACTGTTTTATTTATTAATTATATTAGTTTGGGATTTTAACTAGTTAGTAAGGGAAGTTAATTAAATTGACAACATCTTAATTTATAATAGATTCCATACTTTCCTGAAATAATTACTGAGCAAAAAGGCTGTTTGAAAAAACAGCCTTTTTGCTTTGTATAAAGATGTTTCAAAAAATTTCTTGTTTAAGTTTTGTATGATGAAAACTCATTATATCAAGTTTTTAAAACATCATGTTATAATATAAAATATTTTTTGATACTGCCTAATTGATCTTGGTCTATTGATGCTATTTTATTGAAAAATTAAAAATTGCTTACCTGCTCCAAGATATGGAGTAAGCAAGCAATTTAAAACTTCATTCTTTCCTAATCATTATATTCTTTTAGGTAGTATCAAAAAAATAACTGGTCAACTGGGCGTTTCAAAAACTTGAAATAATGGGTTTTCGTCGTATAAACTTGAACAAGG
>JAUZPS010000112.1 GCA_030705945.1 Bacillota bacterium | reverse complement strand
TATTTTCTTTAACTCTCCATGAACGCTTCCTATATTTAAATCTTTATCTCCCGTAACCATTTTTAATGGCACATTTCCTAATGTAATAATGTATTTAGGGTTAAGAATATCTCTTTCCTTCAATAGATATCCTTTGTTTTTTTCAATTTCGTCTTTTGTTGGCGGCCTGTTTATTTTACGACCTGATTTAGGATTCATTTTTGATAATCTGTATTTTATTGAGTTCCCAACAAAAATATTCTCTCTCTCAATATTTAATATCTCAAGAAATCTGCTTAAGTTCTTGCCGGCAGCCCCCACAAAGGGCTTTGATAGCCTTACTTCATCCTTGCCGGGTGCTTCTCCTATCAATAAAATATGTGAATCAATATTACCGCTATCAAGTACAATTTCTTCATCTTTAAACTCAGCCTTGTAGTCATCAAATAGTTTATTCAACCTGTCTTGTTTTGACATAATTCCTCCAACCTTTGTTTTACTTTCTTTAAGTCTTGCCACATCTGAATTTTTTTTGAGTCGTCGCGAAGCAAGGCTGCCGGATGGAATGTAGGCATAATCCAATATCCTTTGCGCTCAATCCAGTTACCTCTTATTTGAGTTATTTTAGCGTCCTTATCTACTATATATTTCATAGCTGTCGATCCAAGGCAAACTATGATCTGTGGTCTCATTAAATAAACTTGATTTCTCAGAAAAGGCAAGCATTTTTCAGCTTCCTCATCTAATGGAACCCTATTGCCAGGAGGGCGACACTTTACAATGTTTGCTATATAGTAATCAGCTTCCCTAAAAAGCAGAGCGTTTAGGAGTAAGTCAAGCAACTTGCCGGCTGGTCCTACAAACGGCTTTCCCTGATTGTCTTCCTGCTCGCCCGGTCCTTCGCCTACAAACAATATAGGAGCGTTTACATTCCCACGGCCAATAACTATATTTTTTCTTGTCCTTCCTAAGCTGCATTTCTGGCAGCCCGAACATTCTTTTATTAGTTCTTCCCATTCCAGCATCTTTTTATTATACACCTCTTTTGTCAGGTCCCCAGATAAGCTTATGGAGCTGAATCTGAAATCTGACCTCCAACTTGTCCTCTAAAATCCAGTTTATTAAATCAGTATATTCAATTCTTCCAAAAACAGGTGAAAAGGTTATTATTCCAGCCTTATAATTTTCTTTTATTATAGCCTTAGCCCAATTATAGTCTTCCTTTGAACCTATAACAAATTTAATTTCATCATTTTGAGATAAAAATTTGAAATTATTTAGAAGCATATACTGACTGAATCCGCTAGAAGGGCACTTCATATCCATTACGAAAGAATGCCCATGTTTTAGTTCATGAGCTTCGATTGGCAGGGAACCATTTGTTTCAATAGTAACGCTATAGTTTTCAAGTAATTTCAACAACTCGCCGATTTCTTTTTGTAAAAGAGGCTCGCCTCCAGTGAGGCAAACTCTTTTATAACTGTATCTCCCGATTTCTAAAAAGATTTCTTCAGGGGTCATATATTCCCCATCCTCATACGCATATGCCGTATCGCAGTATGAGCACCTTAAGTTGCATCCGCTAAATCTTACAAAAACCGTTGGATAACCTGCATAAATACTTTCCCCTTGAATGCTAAGAAAAATTTCATTAACTTTCATTATTTAATATCATCCCATATCTTTTTTATCTATAGTTATAAAGCTAGTTGGCGTCTCCCATAAAACAACCTTTTGTAAAAAGTATTCCTCATTCTTAACAGCTTTATCAATTTTATCCCAGATCCAAAGACCTAAAAGCTCACATGTTGGGTTAAAATCAAAAAGTTCATTTAGATATTTGTGATCAACGTATTCTATGACCTCTTCCTTTACAAGCCTGTCAAGATCATGAAAGTCAATGACAAATCCTTTTTCATCTACCGGCCCCTTTAAGGTTAATTCAAGTTTATAGGTATGTCCATGTATATATTTACATTTTCCCTCATAATCATTCAAACGATGAGCGCTATCAAAAGTGAATACTTTTGTAATGCTTAAAATTCTTCTATTCATAACTGTTCCTTTCAGGAGTCTTTTCAATATCTACCATTCCGTCAGAATTAGTAATTTTAATATTGCTTTCATCTTTTAAATATTCTATAGGATCTTCAATTCCAGCCTCTTTAAAACCCTTTAATCTTAAAACACAGCTGTCGCAAACTCCACAAGCTTTTTCCCCGCCCTTGTAGCAGCTAGAAGTAAGATGCAGCGGAGCGCCGTTTTCACATGCTAATTTAATTATTTCGGCTTTTGAAAGTTTAATCAATGGCGTAACAATTTTTATGCCTCGCCCCTCTACACCGCTTTTCGTTCCAAGGGACACCATCTTCTGGAATGAATCTATGAATTCAGGCCTGCAGTCAGGGTACCCGCTGTAATCTATTGCATTTACTCCTATATAAATTGCTTCAGCGTTGACTACCTCCGCATACCCGACAGCGTAGCTAAGGAAGATTATATTTCTTGCAGGAACATAGGTTATAGGGATGTATTTATCACCTTTATATTCAGGAACGCTTATGTTCATATCTGTAAGAGCGCTTCCCCCTACATTATCTATCTTAAAAATATTATAATTCTTAATTTTGTAGTATTTTGCTATTAAACCCGCGCAATGAAGTTCCCTACGATGTCTTTGCCCATAGTCGAATGATATAGGAAACACCTCATAACCATCCTTTATAGCCGCAGACAAACAAGTTGTGCTATCAAGTCCTCCAGAAAGCAATACGACTGCTCTTTTCATATATTTCCTCCAACTATTCATAAAATAGATTAAAATCAATTATATTTCATTATATCTTATGGGTATCCGTTTTCATAGACCTTCCCCTAAAACATTATGATTTTGTTTACTTTTGCCAATGCGTACGCGCAGCATCCTATCGCGCCATTAATCTGCGGATCAGGCGGAACTACAACCTCTTTAAAGGAGGTTTCCCTTTTAATAAAATCTAAAAAACCATTATTACTTGCTACCCCGCCGGTTACTACCAGCTTTTCTGACTGAAATCTTTCTATGAGCGGCTTTATCCTTCTGAACAAAGAATAATTAATTGAAGCGGCAAGAGTATCTGAAGTATACCCTTCTGAGACCTTGCCTATTAATTCAGATTCAGCGAAAACTGCGCAAGTTGAACTGAGTTCTAAAGGATTTTGAGAGAAATTTTTGATTTCTTCCACGCTCATTCCAATCACTTTAGCCATATTTTCAAGATATCTGCCGCAGGATGCGGCGCATTTATCATTTAATATCATGTCACTGATTCTCTTATTCTGTACCAAAATGACTTTGCTGTCCTGTCCCCCAACATCCAAAAGCGTAAAATTCTCCAGTTTAGTTTGCCAAAGGACTCCATAAGTATGCGCCTTTAATTCCAGTATAACTTCTGCGCCATCTATGTTAATATTGTTTCGTCCATACCCAGTGCTAACAACGCAATCAACTTTATCTAATTCAAGTCTTCCAAAGTCTACACATATCTTACCGTCTGAATATTTACAATAATTTTTGTAAAACTCAAATGTATCAAAAACAAACTTTGTTTGTAGTTTTTCATCTTTGAACAGCGCTATCTTAACAGCCCTGCTCCCAAGGTCTATACCCACGACCGTCATATTAAACTCCTCATCAATTCCAGATATTCCTTTTACATTTATATAAAAAGCAATTAATCTTTTACATTTGCCTATCGCAAAATACTGTTAAAACCGTTCGTTATTTTGCTTCTCTATATGTAAGATTAATAATAATTCTAATATATTAAACTACTTAATCATATCAATAAAAGCTTCAATTCTAAGTTTTGTTCTTGCGTCAATGCTACCGGGTTTATCACCCTCTAAAGTTAAAACCGGCAATCCAAGTTCTTTTCTAATTATTATATCTTCTATTCCTCTAAAGCAGAAGGATTGAGTATAGTGTATTATTCCGTCAATATTCCTTAATTTTATCTGATTCTTGATATCTAAAAGCCTTCCATTTAGGTTATATGGATAAGTAAAATTAGAATATACCTGAACTAAATCAGTTATTCCAATGCTGTCCGCCATTGTGAACTGTCTTTGGACCTCATTGTAAACAACCCTGCCATCCTTTTGCTCAATAAAATCATAAAGGTCTTTATAAATAGGTGGGACGCCTATATAGCCCAACCTGATTTTTTTCTTATTAATTGGTCTATCTTCAATTTTGGTTATTAATTCAGACAGCTCTCTATCAAACAAATTGAATTCCCCATTAAAATCACTGCTGGACACCTGCCACAAATGATTTTCAAAACCTGTCGCTTTATCATGTTTCCATGTAAGTTCGTCAAGGTAAACAAGCTTTTTTCTTATGCTATCAAGCTTTTCCTTTGTCTTCAAACACTCATTTAAAGAAATATTAAAAAAGGAGCAAAGTTTAATAATCTCACACTTCAATTTTTCATAATCTTTTGAGCTTGGGTATGAAAAAGGAACGCTTTTGATACCTTTTAGCTCTAAAACTTCTAAAAGAGCCCTTGTGTTAGAACAATCCCCTTCAACTACTCCAATTATGGTATCAATTTCCTTACATTCCAACACACCAGAATATATCCCTTTAATCCATGCGCAGGTATTCCTTGGAAACCCCGCATTCTCAGCCAATTCTATGTACTTTTCAGGGTTCGGAGCAGAAATAAATACATTATTTAAGTCAACCGGTATCATTCCTGCCGCAAAAATCACTTCAACAGGCACGCTTGTTGTAAATCCTATCTTTTTCAAAACTACACCTCAGTTTATATTGCTGTTTTTTTTATATACTTAGAAATTAGCCTTTTCTCTTTTCTTTCTAATTTCTTTATATATTCCTCGAATTTTTCCTGATTGGAATTATCTATATCGACTATCTGTACCCCATACATATTGTTGGGCCATATAACGTCACTCCATTTTATCTCACACTTGAAGTTTATCATATTATCACTGGATAAATAGACATTCATGTCAATCTTTTCACCAATTTGAATAAATCCCTTAGTTATTATACTCATACCGGTATTACTCAAGTTCGTTACAACTGAATAGATTTCATTAAAGTTTTCCATCATTTTAAGGCTTGAGCTCAAATATGCGTCATATCTGTAAGAATATCTGATATTTTTCATCTTTTTAATATTATTAACGGCTAGTATTACTGCTTGAGACGCAAATTTTATACTTTGGACCGTAGCCTCCAATGTATATAGATTTTCATTATCAGAGTATTTAATTAATAAATTGTCGCCGATCATTAAAACTTTAACCATATAATCCTCAACTTGCTCAACTTCAAGATAGTTTGCATAAGCTTTACGGATAATAGTTGTTACCCAATCAAAACTACCTGGATGCCTCGTTTTGATTATTGTTTTTTCCGGTAGGATATTCTCAATTTCAATTACATCATCCATGCTTATTTCACTCCTTGTACTTTTCTCTTTTTTAATGTATCGGCTAAAATATATTTTTATCTTATAATTATATATTTTTTACATTCGTTATCTCTCCGCGTTTAGCATATAGAATATATTGATTTTAATATATATCATATCAACATAAAGAATTTTAATCAATACCCGCTGCCTAATTCATTCTTTCTCCCTTGGAGGCCTCATCATTTTGCCATGAGCATATTTCATATTGAAATCATTATTAATCTTACATTTAGCAGAGCAAAATAACGAACAACGTTAACGGTATAAACATTAATAAGGGCGTTTCAAAAAATTCCTTGTTCAAGTTTATATGACTAAAACCCATTATATCAAGTTTTTGAAACGACCAGTTGACCAGTTATTTTTTGATACTACCTAAAAAACATTTGAACGTATAAGCTTTAATATTTGTGAAAAAATAAATTATTATCTATATAAAAACATTCATTATTAATATTACATTTAACAGAGCAAAATAATGAACAGTTTTAACGGTATTTTGCTCTGCTAAATGTAAAAGATTAAATGCAGACGTATTAACTGCATTTTTAATGTAAAATCTTTTTCACAACTTATATAGTTGCAATCAATATGTTATAATTATGAAGGCTCATTTGAAGGGAATTATTTCCTCAATTTGCCCCTTAGAATAAAATAATGCTTTAAGATAATTCAAAAATAAGCTTTTTGATGGGCAATCCATATGAAATCTATACATTAAATATCGGAGGTTTAAGAGTTGATAATAGTAGCAGATGATTGGAAAGATTACGAATTAATTGATACTGGTGGTGGAGAGAAGCTTGAAAGGTGGGGTAAGTATATATTACGAAGACCTGATCCCCAGGTCATATGGCCCCTCATTAACGAAACAGAACAGTGGCTTAAACCTCATGGTCATTATTTCCGAAGCGCAAGTGGAGGAGGAAAATGGGAGTTTAAGATTAAGTTGCCCGAAAGATGGACTATCAGATATGATAGACTCTCGTTTTACATAGAGCCAACTAACTTTAAGCATACAGGTTTATTCCCTGAACAGGCGGTTAACTGGAAATGGATTATAGAAAAAATTCAGAATGCGGATCGCAAGATTAATGCTCTTAATCTATTCGCATATACTGGCGGAGCAACCGTAGCGGCCGCATACGCTGGCGCTGAGGTTTGCCACGTAGACGCTTCGAAAGGTATGGTTACTTGGGCTAAGGAAAATATAGCCCTCTCAAACCTTTCAGACAAAAAGGTCAGATTTATAACGGATGATGTTGTTAAGTTTGTTCAGAGAGAACAAAGAAGAGGTAATAAATACGACGCTATAATAATGGATCCTCCTTCATATGGCCGAGGACCAAAGGGCGAAATCTGGAAAATTGAAGAATCTTTATACATGATAATTGAAGAATGCACAAAGATTCTTTCTGATAAACCGCTGTTTATGCTCATTAATTCCTACACTACAGGCTTCTCCCCAATAATATTGCAAAATATCTTAAATATACTCTTAACAAAAAAATTAGGAGGCAGAATAACCTGTGGAGAGGTTGGACTAAATGTTACTTCTTCTGAATTGATTCTCCCATGCGGTATCTTCGGACGATGGGAGGCATAGGTTTTGAAAAGCCAAGTCACGATTAAAATCATTTATGAAGATAACCACCTTCTTGTTGTTGAAAAACCGCCTAATATACCCTCACAAAGAGATGATTCAAATGATCCTGATATGTTAACATTGCTAAAAGATGATTTAAGACTTAGACATAACAAACCTGGAAACGTATTTCTAGGCCTTGTTCACAGACTTGACCGACCTGTCGGAGGAGTCATGGTATTCGCGAAAACCTCAAAATCCGCTTCGAGGCTTTCCGACCAGATACGCGAAAGGGAATTCAATAAGGTATATTATGCTGTAATAAACGGCAAGCCTTTAAAAAAAGAGGATACATTAGTTCATTACCTTTTGAAAGATGTCAAAACAAATATAGTAAAATCTGTTGAGCCAGGCCTTCCAGATGCCAAAGAAGCAATTCTTGACTATGAAGTATTAAACTCTCAAGACAAGCTTTCTCTGGTCAGAGTAATTCTGCATACCGGCCGTCCTCACCAGATAAGAGTACAATTAGCTTCCATAGGACACCCCTTATTTGGCGATCAGAAATATGGCTTTTTACAGAATAATAATGAACAGATTGCTCTGTGGTCATATGAAATCAGGTTTAAGCATCCAACAAGAGATGAAAACATGGTATTTTCCTCCACTCCTCCAGGAAGCTTTCCCTGGAATATTTTTAAGGAATTTTGATTACTTTATGATTGATATTTAAAAATCTATTACAATTTATTAATTTAACCTGTTGCGCTACATTAAAAATGCAGTTAAGGCAGTATCAGAAAAAAACTTAGCAACTGGTCGTTTTAAAAACTTGATATAATGAGCTTTCATCATACAAAACTTGAACAAGGAATTTTTTGAAACGCCCTAATACGTCTGCATTTTACTATCAAAGCTGAACTTTTCACAACTTATGAATCAAGGTATATATTTTGCAATATAAAAAATGGATGTAAAATGTTTATTGCAAAATATAGATTAACACTTAATTAAAAGAAAACACGGAGAAGACAAAATGAGTAAATTACATTTGATAGCAACCTCTGCTTTTGGTATCGAGGCAGTGGTTGGAAGGGAATTAAAGCATCTTGGTTACGAAGATCAGTCAATTGAAAACGGAAAAGTCACCTTTGCAGGAGATGAGGCGGCTATAGTAAAATCAAATCTTTGGCTGAGATCTGCTGATAGGGTGTTATTAAAGATGGGAGAGTTTCAAGCTTTATCCTTTGATGAGTTATTCGAAAAAACTAAAGCTCTTCCATGGGATGAATGGATACCTGAAAACGCTGAGTTTCCTGTAGAGGGCAAGTCTATTAATTCTAAGCTGTCCAGCGTGCCTGACTGTCAGGCTATTGTAAAAAAGGCTATTGTTGAAAAGCTCAAACAAAGATATAAAATCAACTGGTTTGAAGAAAATGGCCCTTTATATAAAATTGAGGTCGCATTACTAAAAGACATGGCTACATTAACAATTGACACAAGCGGCCCAGGCTTGCATAAGAGAGGCTACCGAAAATTGGTGGCTAACGCTCCATTAAAAGAAACTTTAGCGTCCGCAATGATTTTAATCAGCAGATGGAAACATGACAGAGCGCTTATTGACCCATTCTGTGGTTCTGGAACAATACCGATTGAAGCAGCTTTAATCGCAAATAATATAGCTCCCGGGCTTAAAAGAGAATTTAGCGCGCAGCGCTGGAACAATATTCCGCAATCACTTTGGACTAAGGCGAGAGAAGAAGCTCAAGATCTTATAAAAACTGACCAAGAAGTAAGAATAAGCGGTTCTGATATTGATGATGAAGTTATGAGTTTAGCAAGATACCACGCAAAACAGGCTGGAGTTGAGTCGAGCATTCATCTGCAGCGTATGCCTGCAGCAGACATAAAATCAAGGTATAAATATGGATTTATAATTTGTAACCCGCCTTATGGAGAACGACTTGGAGAGCTAAAAGAGGTGGAAAAATTATACCGACAGATGGGACAAGTCTTTAAAACCCTTGATGCTTGGTCTTATTATATAATAACATCACATCCGGAGTTTGAAAAAATTTTTGGACAACGAGCAAGCAAGAAAAGGAAGCTCTATAATGGCAAGATTCAATGTAACTACTATCAGTTTTATGGCCCGCCGCCGCCAAAAGAAAAGCCTGCTCAAGCGCAAGAGTGAAGCTGCAGTCAAAGTCGTTGATTCCAGCTATCATAGGTTTTCTTCATACAAAACTTGAATAAGGAATTTTTTTGAAACACCATCAATAAAAACAGGGCTGAATTCATAAAAATGATTCAGCCCTTAATTATCCTTTTATATATAGCAAATTAATAATTCATATTAATATTTAATATGTATATCCGAATTTCTTTGCTAAGATTACAACATCATTCATGTTAATAGTTCCGTCATTGTCCATATCGCATCTTGAATCGTATATGTCATCGCCGACAACTCCATTGAATGCTCTTGCAACAGCAGTTACGTCTATCATATTAACAGCATTATCCTTATTTATATCTTCTTTTACTGTTTCAGTAATATTTCCGCCTACTTCATCCAAAAATTCAGTTACCCAAACTAATGGAGCATTCCAGTTTATAGTTATTTCGTTAGTAGAATAGGATTCAATGTTGTCAATATAACATTTTTGTGGAGGACTGCCCTTTAAGCCGGCTTCTGTAATGTAAGGATCTTCGCAACCTGAGTTAGGTCCGCCTGAAACGATTCCAGGTGGTACTGTTGGGAACTTGCTGTTAGCTTGATTTGCCCAGAAACGATGATGTGGATTCCTAAGAGGTCTTTCACCATAACCCGACACGTATGATTTATCATTAGGATTACGTCCTAAGATATAATCCATGCTTTCAGAAACTCCATTGATATATTTTTTATCTTTGCTTATGTCGTATGCAACACCCATTACCATATCTTCATTGAGAATAAATGAGTTGGATCCCCATGAATAACTAGTTGGAGTAAGTGGAGCGCCATAACCTTCTTTTGATTGTACCGCAAGGAAGCTATCAGCTGCCGCAATTATATTTCTTTTTGCTCTTTCTAAGTCTGCCTTTGGAAGATTACTAGGAGCTGTAACAAGTGTTAATGTTCCTAATCCGGCAGTTGCTCCCCAGTCAAAACATCCTGAAAGGTCGCCGAGTTTTGAAGGCATAGTTAGGTAATATGGGGAATTCTTCATATAATTAAGATATTCATCATCACCTGTTGTAACATATAATTCACATGCCGCCCAATAGAAATCATCCTTCACATTGTTGTCGCCATAGTCTCCGCCGCCGCCGCCGAGTGACTGAGCATACATATCTGGGTTTTCAACAGCTTTATCCCAAGCGAGTTGCGCTGCTGCAAGAAGTTTTGCCGAGTATTTTGAATCAATGATTTTCCACAAACGTGAAGCCTGAGCTGCTGTAGCTGCAAGGTTTAAGGTTGCCGCCGTGGTTGGCGGATATATTACTCGCTGCTCTAAGTCATCAGCTGGAGCAAGCCCAAGCCCGGTCCATTTCAAGTCATTTATTTTATGAAGAGCCATTCCTGCATGCGGATAGCCTTCAGGTATTTGCATTTTAAGCATAAAATCCATTTCCCACTTACATTCATCAAGAATATCAGGGGTTCCATTATATTTTTCATCAACATATATTGATGATGATTTATTGTTTTCAGGAATTATTAATTTACCGTCTCTAAATGCTGATATTGCGGAACCGCCGACTTGTTTTGATCTTTCATAAAGATTCATAAGGGTCCAGACAGAG
>JAUZPS010000111.1 GCA_030705945.1 Bacillota bacterium | reverse complement strand
TAGATGTGTTTTCTAAAAAAACATTTGATGCCTGGTATAATCTTTATAGGACTCATGAATCCGGATATTTTTATGAGTTGATGAGTTCAATCCAATAACAAGCGTATAATGCATTTTATCCTTTGGCAACTTGTGTTGTTGATGTTAAGCTTTTGTTCAAAGACTATTCTGCCGGCAACGGGCATCTAGCTTTAGGCGGCATCTTTATTGTGCAAATAGAAATGTTTTAACTAAAGAATGCTGTGTAGGAAGCAGCTTAATAACTTCTTTTGGAAGTTGGTTAAAATCAAGTCTGGGATTATTTACAGGTGCAGTTGTAGGAATAGGAGTAGTTCCTTGTTGCCGGGCAACATTCTGAGCTTCTAACAAACTTTTTTGTTTATAGTAATTGTTTTTTGCTATATCAAAATTTTCAAAATCTATAAAAATCATAGCCTTTTGCATTTTGAATATCCCCTTTCATGACTAAAGGAGTTGCCTGCTCGAAAGCCAAACAACTCCTTAATTAACAACTAAATGAACAATAAAATTGCCCCCTTATAGTGGGCACAAATTAATTGAAAAAGTAAACATCTAAATTGAATTTTTTGTTGTTGCACCAAATTGTCAAATATATAAATCCGCCTTCAAGATATAATCACCATTTTAAAAGACATCCTTTTAACAGTTCACCACACCTTCACACATAAATGATATCTCAGGTCTTTGTTTTTGATTCTCAAATACAGCAAGGAACAACAAATTCAAAACAGGCGAAAAAAGCATAATGCTACATATATAGAGAAGTGGATTACTCATGAATCAGAATTGGTTAACTCCACAAATTATTTTAACTGCATATGCTGCTTGTATTTCAACAATTGCATTAGCCTGTTTAGCATAAAGTTAAAACGAAGGACTGTCCTCTGCTTTATTTTTGGCTGCAGGTTCATTGACACAGGATTTAGTCTTTTGTAAAATTCAGATACATGTGATGCTCTTATAATAGGAAAATTTTAAGAATAAGTATAGGAGAATAATGACTATTTTACATCTGTCGGTACGTAAAAATGTTGGTACGGTTGGTGTTATAAGGGAAAGGATAACAAAGTGATCAATGCTTTAGTTCGATTCATGGAAAAAAACGCCATGCTCAATAATACTGAAATTGAAGAAATTGTTAAGCACCTGAATGTACAGACAGTTGAGAAAGGAACACTCCTACTTAGACAGGGTGAAATATCAAGCAAGTGCTATTTTGTATTAGCTGGTTGTGTAAGGCAGTACTCATGTATGGAAGATGGCAGAGAAATTACATATAATTTTTTTAAAGAAGAGCAAGCTGTTGTGATGGTTAATAAGCAGTAATATGTATTCATTTCTAAGTAAAATGTTTATTTTCTAAAAGTCTATTATGAAATATAATTATATTAACATATTATTACAAGATAAGGAGAGCCTGCTACCTTAATTGATTTCTTGTTTCAATAAACTTGGCATAAAAGGAGAAAATCGCATGAGTAATTTTATACGAATTGAATCTATTTCTCACCTCCATGATATGATTGGCTGTGAGAAGCCCAAGCATCCCATGGTCTCACTCATTGACCAATCCATGATTAAGATACAAATACCTGTAACCGGTCATCAAATCACCTCAAACTTTTATACCATAACCCTGAAAAACGTTCATGAATGCAAAATTAAATATGGACGGCAAAATTATGACTTTCAGGAAGGAACCCTGATGTTTTTATCCCCAGACCAAATCATTGTGCCCATCAGTGAATCCGAGAAAATAGAATCGGATGGCTGGATTCTCCTCTTTCATCCTGACCTTATACGCAAAAGTTCCCTTGGTAAAAAGATGAATGAATATTCGTTCTTTTCCTATGATACCCATGAGGCGCTTCATATTTCCGAAGAGGAAAGGAAAACCGTGACAGGCATAGCAGAAGCGATAAGGAATGAGTATAGCAAAAATATCGATGAATTCAGTCAGGAGTTGATTGTTTCCAACATTGAACTCATGCTCAACCATTGTAAACGCTTTTACAGCCGGCAATTCATTACCCGAAAGAATGTGAACAAGGATATAATCATCAGGTTCGAAGAATTCTTAAAGGACTATTTCGAATCAGGGAAGACTGAATCTCAGGGATTGCCTGACGTGAAATGCTGCGCGGATGCATTGGGTTACTCTCCAAACTATCTCAGTGATCTTTTAAGAAAAGAAACCGGGAAGGGCGCCCAGGAACATATTCACTATCATTTGATTGAAAAAGCCAAAAACATGCTCCTCGGGACAGAAGAGCCTGTCAATCGGATTGCCTCTTTGTTAGGATTTGAATATCCTCAGCATTTCTCTAAACTTTTCAAAAATAAAACCGGAGTGTCTCCGGCTGAGTATAGGAGCTAACATGGTATGCGTAAAACGAGATGTTGGAATAACCTTAATCTCTTTTGTATAGTGAGGATTAATTAATTCATTAATAAAGGGGGCAATAAAATGAATCCGGTCAATAAGAATTCGAGAATTTTAGGAGTTGCGTTCTTCCTCCAGTTCATTACACCCTTAACCAGCGGAATAATATTGAACCAAGCGCTGATAAAGGACGACATAAGCAAAACGATGGTCAATATTGCGGGGAAGTCATGGCTCATGAGGATAAACATTTTGGGTGAAATGCTCACTGCAGTAGGAATTATATTTTTAGGCGCTGTTCTTTATGTAACACTAAAAAAGCATAATGAAAAAATGGCTCTTACTGCTTTCGGCTTTTACATTTTGGAGGCAGTGATGCTTGCCACAAGCAGGATACAGGCGTTCTCCCTCTTACATATAAGTCAGGAATATGTTGCTGAGGGACGCGCCTCCTATTTATTATCTATGGGTAATCTAGCGTTTGAATCCATGAATTATATATATGGCTCGATGCTGATGTTTGCTTTTTGTCTCGGCGCGATACTATTTTATTACCTGTTGTATAAATCGCGTATTATTCCGCGAGGCATGTCTCTTTGGGGCCTTTCAACAGTTATTCTCTGTCTGATTCCAACACTTTTCGTTATGTTCGGAATTCATTCTCTTTCATTTCTGTATATACCTTATATGCCATTTGAATGCGTAGTTGCAGTCTGGATTTTGTTAAAAGGCGTAGAGAGAAACCCCCATACCTTTAGAACCAGTCAATCCAGTTGAAAATATCCCAACTAAGGAGAACACCATATGAATAAGGCGTCTTAAAAGTTCCTTGTTCAAGTCTTTCTTATAAAAATCCATTATATCAAGTTTTTAAAACAACCTAAATAAAAGGCTAGCACGGAAAAAGCAAGCTTGCCCATTGGGTATTAATCCTTTATAATATTCTTTTTGACACAATTTTGCCTATAATTTTCGGAGATTTTTGAAAATATTACGGATAAAATAGATAATAGGTAAAAAATAAAGGAGATATTCTCAATGAAAATAATCATAAAAATGAAGGAAAAAATCTGTCTCGCCGCCATCGTTATTTTGTCTGTTTTATTTAATTTTATTAATATTGGAATCGAGGGCTACTCCAATCAATATTACGCGGCAGGAGTCAAAAGTATGACCATGAACTTAAAAAACTTCTTCTTTGTAGCTCTTGACCCTGCTGGCTTCGTTACGATTGATAAACCGCCGTTTGGCTTTTGGATGCAAGCCATATCAGCTAAAATATTCGGCTTCAGCGGGTGGAGCATCCTTCTTCCCCAGGCTCTTGCGGGAGTACTCTCCGTTGTATTGATATATGTTATAGTTAAAAAGTCCTTTGGCAGCGCGGCAGGTTTGATTTCAGCCTTATGCCTTTCTATTACTCCTGTGTTAGTTGCAGTAAGCAGAAATAATACCATTGACATGCAACTTGTCTTTGTCTTACTGCTGGCATGCTGGGCGCTTTTAGCTGCAGCAGAGAAAGGTAAATTTAAGTATCTCGTATTAAGCATGGTATTCATAGGGATTGGCTTTAATATTAAGATGTTGCAGGCATATATGATCCTGCCGGCAGTATATGTTATGTACTTACTGTCCAGCAAAATCTCAATTATAAGACGCTCTGTCTACATAGTAGCGGCTACAGCTATTTTACTTGCGGTATCTTTTTCTTGGGCAATTGTGGCGGATTCCATTCCGGCAAAAGATCGTCCTTATATAGGAAGCAGCAGCAACAATACGGTTATGGGGCTTATTACAGGACATAACGGTACTGAAAGACTTAGTTTAGGTAATCTCTTCAGCAACTCTGGTCAAAACGGCAATCCGGGAAGAAATGGTCCCGGAGGCCAATTTCCTGGCAATCAAGGTCCCTGGGGTAATGATGGCGGATTTGCGCCAGGAGGACCACCTCCAGGTGGCCAAGATATGGGTGGACAGGATGGCGTTGGACAAGATAGTAGTAGACAAAATGGCGGTGGACAAAACAGCAGTAGACAAAACAGCAGTGGACAAGATGGTACTGGACAAAACAGCAGTGAACAAAACAGCGGTAGACTAGATGGCGGTCATAGAGACGGAGGCTTCAGAAACGGAAGCTTCGGAGACGGACTAGGTGGTGGACCTAGTGGAGGTCCGGGAGGACCTGGAGGAACCGGATTGTCAGGCACATTTGGAAATCAAACACCGGCAGGTATAACACGTTTATTTTCCAAAAACATTCTCTCAGATCAGATTGTCTGGTTTATACCATTAGCCCTTATTGGATTTATAGCTTCCGCAATAAGAGAAAAACTTAGGTTTAAACTAGATACGCCTAAAAAGCAGGCTCTCGTCTTGTGGTTTATGTGGTTATTGCCGGAATTCATATATTTTAGCTTTAATACAGGTTTGTTCCATCCTCATTATTTAATAATGATGGCTCCACCAATAGCTGCTCTGTCTGGGATTGGAATTGTATCCATGTGGAAAATGTATAATGAAGGAGGCTGGAAATCCTGGTTCCTGCCTCTGGCGCTATTGGCAAACGGCTCAGTACAAATGCTGATGTTATCGTACTTCTATAGTTCGTCATACATTGTTAAAGTATTGATGGGTCTACTCGCCATACTGTGCTTTGTCTCAGCATTTGCTCTGATAGCGGTGAAATTTTTCAAAAGCGTGTTGCCCCAGATTAAAACAGCCCTAGTTTGCCTGGCGTTTGTCGGAATTTGTGTAGCGCCCGCCGCAGGTTCTGCTGGAGCAATGTTTTATGCCGTGGATTCTACAATCCCGTCTGCGGGCTTGGAACTGCTTCCCAAGACAGCTGGAAGCCAAAACCATGCCAATTTCCAAGACGGAAGAAGAGGTTTTAACCGCGAAGGCGGCTTTCAGAACTTTAACACCGCGGATTTGGTTAAATTTTTGAACAACAATAAAGTGAATGGGAAAAGTCAAATTGTTGTAGCATCAGCAGATACAGCTGAGAATCTTACTTTGAACACAGATTTGTATGTTGGGTCTTTGAGTGGATTTCAGGGGAATGAAAAGGTTATGAGTTTAGAGCAGTTTAAGGAGCGGGTCAAGCAAGGGAAAATAAGGTACGTTCTCGCTAACGATAACAACGGCAGAGGTGGTTTTGGCAATGAGATATTATCTTGGGTCGAGCAAAACGGCAAGCTTGTTTCCTACGCCCAGTCAGATTCCTCGGCTAGCTCTGACCAGAATACAACTGAACAAGTATATGATTTGATCGGCAGTGTTAAAGACTAGATATAAAAAGAGAAATGTATTTTAACCATACATTTCTCTTGTTTCGTGACCTTAACGTATTCTTTGCACCATTTGCTGAATTCTTTCTATTACCTTAATATCAGGCGGAGGAACCGCCGCAGGAATGTCCTTTTTAAATCCATATGCCGCAAACTCTTTTTCAAGCGGCGAAAGATCCGTGACTTCAGGGCTCGAAGGTCTATATCCCTGCTTCATTGCATTTTGCTGAACCTGGACGCTTAAAAGGTAATCTCTGAATTTTTTGCATGCTTCTACCTTCTCATCAGTGGAGTTAGGTCCCTTTAAAATTATGAAAGGCTTATCGCTCCATATTGTTGGATTCGGGTAAATAATCTTGAGATTTCCCCATCTCCCTTTAGCATTTTTTATGTTGGAAAGAGCATAGTATTCATAAATTGCTCCAATATCGTATCTGCTTGGTCCGTACAAGACCATCAACTCAATGAATTTGCCTGACCCATCTTCCTGCTTGGCAGTGTTCTTCTCAAATTTCTTGATATATTCTACCAACTTGTCATTTGCTATATCTTCAACCTGAAGAGTTTTCTTTGCGCTATTGTTCATACTGTAAAAATTATGCGTAAGCAATGTAACAAACTGTACCCCTGAATTTGATTTTATAGGGTCTGTATGAGAAAAGTTCACAAATCCCCAATTGGACTGTCCTCCCAAGGATTGCCATGTTTTCCCCTGTGAAACAATGTCGTAAAGCGAATTAATGCTGATTTCACCAAGTTTATTGAGTCTGTCTTCCCAACCTACAAGCACAAGAGGTGATGCAACAATAGAAGTTGCGTCTACAATAATATCCTTGCCTCCATGCTCTGTGGAGTACTTATTCCTTAAAGTATCAACCCCAGTCTCATCAGCGGATATCCAAGCGTCCACATCGTTGTCTTTATTGATATAATCAGCTGCCTCAAAGGTGCCTAAACCTTTAAAATTTATTTGTATATTGGGGTTCTTTGCTATGAATTCTTTCCTTGCCTCTTCAACAAAATCATCACTGCTGCCGGTTTTACTGATAATATTCAAAGTTATCATATTCTTATTATCTTTATTGTTGTTATCTTTATTGTTATTTTCACTTGTCTTAACGCTGTCTGGATCGCTTTTGTTTTTTTCATTACCGTTATACAGCATGATCCCTGCCGCAATTGCCAATGAAATCAGAGCAATCGTAAAGAAAATGAATTTGTTTCTATTCATATTAATCCCCCAGTACTAACAATTTAAGATTATTTTATCTCTTGCCGTATAGGAGGATGTGAAAAAAGCAGTTCTATAAATTTTGCCACACCGCGTATAGCTTACTATAAGCGGCCCGCAAAAAAGAACCGCTATGTTTTTCACATCCTCCTATAGATAACCTTACTAGAGCTTCATAACTTTTGCAATATCCTTTACACTACCTGAAAATATTTCTAACTGCTGATTGATATTTCTGGATGTTTCGTCTGTCATATTGTCATTTAATTCATCTGAATAAATAATTGTCTCAATTTTCTCAAGTGTACTTAGGATATAGTAGAGTTTTGATTCACATTCCTCAAGATTATTCCGCATATGTTGAAGTTCTTCTAAAGTCTGTCTTTTTTCCTGGAGAGCTTTCTCGTAAGTCTGTCTGACACTTTCACTCACACTCGAATTGAGCTTCATCTCAATTGACTTAATATCTGTAGAAGCTTGAGCATCCCTGTTTGCGAGAAACCTTGCTCCTTTTCTGTAACTCATTACCAGGTTGGGTATAATCTCCTCAAAATTTGCAACTTCGGTCATAAATTCAGAAATAAAGAGATACTTGCTTCCATTAAAAGCCTTAATGCTATTTAAAACTGTCACAAGCTTCTCTAATATCGGCGTCAGTCGGTCTCTCGCCTCGTACGCAAGCTTTCTCAGATCATTATAGGATACTTCCCTCTTCTTGATTTTTTCTTTCCCGGAAAATAAGACTGAGTATAAAACTGTAAAAATAAAAATCAAACCGCCAAATACCATTCCCGCTTTAGAACCAAAAGCGCTGTATGAAACTGCAGACATTATTACAGCAATCCCGAAAGCTAGGGCGGTTTTCAAATTAAAAACTGAATCAAAAAAGTTATTATTATTCATATTCACATCCTATTTAGAAGAAAGTCTTTATTTGCTCAAACATATTTTTGATTGTATCAGGGCTGCCTTCATAATACTTGCCGCCTGTCTTATCAGCAATTTCTTCAAGTACATCCTTATCTACGTCTCCATAACCAACAGTCATAATTATCGGCATATTGCCCTCATTTTTCCCGATATCATCAATTAACTTGTTGTAAGTTGATTCGCTGTGATTGTCCCTGCCGTCTGTCAAAACCACTATCATATTAATCTTTTTATTTGAATCCTGTTTATTGATGTTATCCAGCTCAACAATAGCTTTGTTAATAGCGTCATATAATGCCGTGCTTCCTTGAGCGCTGATATTATTTAACACAGTATTCATTTCGTTAACGTTATTTCCTTTTACAGTGTATATATCACTTACTTCTGAATTAAACGTCATAAGGCTTATGGTATCTTCGTTATCTATACTTGTATAATTCTTGGCCTGTTCTTCCTTATTAAAAAGGTTGGATAAGGCTCCAAGGGAATTATCTAAAGGTTCGCCGGACATGCTTCCCGATGTATCCATAACAAAAACAACATTTGCCCTCTTCTTCATATTTTTTTGCCAATCTTCAAGTATCGCGTTTACAACATCAATCTTAGGAAGCTCCAAGGTAGTTTGAGGCTCTGCGGGATCAATGCCGTTCTGAACCGATATGGCGTTAGACAAAGGTATCTTTGAATTAGCGGGTCTGAAATAATATTTATCCATACCCAGCTTTTGAATTTCCTCTGAAAGCAGTATCTTACGTATCTCATCCAGCGCCTTCTTTTGATCTTCAGTTACGTCTACTGAGTATACGTTTGTAAAACATACATCTCCCCAAATTGTTCCTTCCTTTGGGTAGATAGCTACTGTTTTTTCTTTCCCCTTATTTTTGTTGTTCATATCTGCAACCATGTACTCATATAAGACAGCGTACTGGATAAACTTAGGTCCTTTTTCGACAATTTTGTTCTGAAGCAGCGAAGTGCTGTCCCCATAGTGAACAATGGTCTGTTCAAGCTGCTTGAGCTTATCGCTGTTCGCTTTTACATCATTTAAGTCAAGCGCTTTCTGTTTGTTGCAAAATGCGTACTCTGCTGCAATCAAAGCGTTTAAGCCAGAGTTGGACTTTGCCGGATGAGTATGCGCAAACCTTACCGGGTTCAATATAGACTTACCATATAACCCCCAACCGTCTTTGTCAGTAGAGAGCTTTAGTATGTCGCTCCATCCGATTTTTTTGTCCGGATACCCCATAATTTTTGCTAATGACTCCTGCATCGCGATAACAGTGGGTGAAAGAAAAATAGTATCAAAATTTTCGTCAACTATAGGCTTTGTATTTCCTTTTTTGTACCACAAATCATTCGCCCATTGTATGTAAGTGCTCGAAGCAGGCATCCAGCCTATGTAATCAGCTCCCGGCTGCATTATTTTATCCATTGCCTCTCCGGTTCCTGCTTTATCCGTTGTTATATAAATACTCTTGCCATTAATTTTAATACCTTTTGTATCTAATATTTTTTGAACCTCGTCAAAAACCCATTGTTTGTCATTTCCAATCATCAGCTTTACATTCACTGAATTCGGAGGCGGTACATTCTGCTCTTCTTTTTTTACTTCCAACTGGCTGCATGAAGTTAATATAAAAAAACACATTATTAGGCAGCAAGCTCTAAAAATCACCTTTATCAATTTCTTATCCTCCTACAAAATCTATGCATACAAGTAAATTATATATTACTTTTGCCGCCTTTGCAATTACAGATAGCCAATAGTATCCAATTGTAGATTTTATATTATGCAGTATCAAAAAAATAACTTCAAGTATAAATTACCTGAAGTTATTTTTTATCTATATGTTTCGCGATTAACATGTTACATTAACTTATAAAATCACGAAACATACACCTTGATTTATCTTATGAAATATTAACATTAATTTATTTTATCATTATGCGTTCCATCCAGATTCATTCTGTAGCCAAAATACTTTTTCTCACTATCAGTGTCTGATTCCTCGTAAATAAGATAATAAATCCAGTCTCCGGCTATATTAAAATATAGAGATATTTGGTCATTGAGTTTGGAACGTTGCGTACCGTCCTTTTTAATCCTGTACATCGCTTTGTATGAAGAATCATTTCTATAATAAATCCAATCTCCTGATACATTTATAAATGCGCAAACGTCTCTGGTTATTCTTGTTCTTTCAGTTCCATCGGTTTTCATCTTGTATAGCCTGTCATTGTCACCGCCATCTGAATAATAGATCCAATCTCCATCAACGACAGTGTACCATGCCCTATAATCATAAAGTTTAATCTTCTTAGAGCCGTCTAAAGACATTTTATACAATGCGTCCCTTTCGTCGGTGTTGGAGTAATAAATCCAGTCCCCGAAAACGCTTACATAACTAGAATCTGTATCATTAAGGCTGGTTTTATCACTGCCGTCCAGCTTCATCCTGAAAATTTTGTTTGATTCGTCTGCATCTGTATAATACAACCATCCCCTAGTATAGGTCAAATATGAACAATTGTGCTTATTTACTACTTCTCTTCCAGATCCGTCTGTTTTTATCCTATAGACTTTAAAGTTATCATTTGTACTTATGTAGTAAATCCAATCCCCAATTACATTTATAAATCTTGGGGTTTCATTGAATATAACTGTCTTTTCGCTTCCGTCTGACTTTGATTTTGCCAGCTTATCATTTTTATCCGAGAAATAGATCCAATCGCCGCTTTTAAAAGCAATTCCAGCATTAGGAACATTTGTGACAGGGCTTCCTGACGGGCTGTAGATATCCTGTATCTTTTCAAGTTCACTTGTATCTTTCGATTTACATGCCGTTAATAGAAGTGATAAAACCATTACGCAAATACAAAGCTTTTTTACTAAACTACTCATTCAACTTGTCCCCTTTTGTTTTTAAAGATTATGATTGGTAAAGTATGTTTTTAAATTAATTTTACAACTCGATATCTATATATTTTTAATATCGGCTATATTATTAATTATAACTATAAATAATTAAATTGAAAGATATTATGGAAAAATTCAAAAATTTTTTACATTCTCCGAGGTAAGCCTTT
>JAUZPS010000110.1 GCA_030705945.1 Bacillota bacterium | reverse complement strand
GTACGGGTAAACCTTGCTGTCATTATGTTTCTCATGACCATTTTTACAATTGGTAGTTTAATACTAAGATTTCCAAAAAATCGCTTGCCACTTTTTGTTTTTACATATGATCTAATAAAGACAATTCCGCCGCCCACTATGATAACTAATACCCACCAACGTTTTTTAAAAAAATCACTGACCGCCATGAGTATTCGTGTAAATAATGGCATTTCAACTCCCATATCATTCAAGGCAGTTGAGAACTGCGGCACAACAACGATTAAAAGAACACACACGACTAGTACTGCTATAACTACAACTATAATAGGATAAGTCAATGCGCCTTTTATCTTCTGATTTAGTTTAAACTGTTTTTCAAACTGCTCAGCCAGCTTATTAAAAACCTTATCTAACTGACCGCTGATTTCACCCGCTTCAACCATGGTAATTAATATCCCTGGAAACATATCACTATGTTTTTTCATTGACGCTGAAAGTGAAATACCTTTCTTTATGTCATCGCTTATATCTGTTACAGCTCTTTTCAAGGTAATATTAGTTGTTTGCTCCTTAAGTATATCCAAGCATGCTGCTATAGGTATACCTGACTCCAATATTATCGCAAACTGTCTACAAAATATTGAGAGATCCTTTGTCGTAACTCTCTTTTGAAAAATCTTTATCTGCGAAATATCGGTAAAGGCATTCTTTTCCTTTATCTCAATCGGTGTATAGCCTCTCTCTAACAGCAGGCTTGTCAGGTCTGATTCTTTATCGACCTTGGCTTCACCGTTAAAAATTTTGCCTGATTCATTTTTTACCCTATAAGAATATAATGGCATTTGTTGAACCCCCAAATTCATTTCATTTTATAATGCTATACCTATGGCGTTTATAAGGTAATTGATCTTTTCAATGTTGAGCTCCGGAGCAAACTCGATACCCCTTACATCCACATAATTGATCGGGTATGTGGGTACACCGAATGCTTCTTCAAAATATTCCCTTATGCCTTTGAGCTTAGAACCGCCGCCAACAAGAAATATTTTGCTTATTTGCTCTCCGCCGCATCTATCAACGTAAAAATTAAAGCACATTTTTATATTTTTAGCTATTTCATTGATAACCTTTTTTACACATTCACTGCACTGCCATTCAAGATCATTGTTTGGATCCCTGTATGCTACCATACCATACATCTTTTTATATCTTTCGGCTTTATCAGCCTGATTTTTTTCAATTAAAATCTCATCAATAATAACTTGATCGATATTGCTGCTGCCTTGAAGTATAACTCTATTAAATTCAGGAATTTTATTTTTAAGGATATTTACAATTGTAGTTTCTGAACCTAAGTCAATAACTGCCACTGTATTTGTTGATTGTCTTGGAAACTTCTGTCTTTTTGCCAGAATATCGGTTTCTTTAAACTCAATATCCTTCTGAAAAAACTTTGATATGCTGTTTGCTGGTATGTCAACTGAAACAGGCTTTAGTTTCAGTTCCTTAATTATTTCTATGTAACTGTTTATAATGTTTTTGGCAACCGCTGTAACAAACACCCTCATCTTTTCCTGGCCGCCTTCATTTACTACATCCAAGAGTTTGTAATCAACTCTGTGTTCATCAAAATTTATAGGAAGAAAGTTATGAATTTCAGACCATACTTTTTTGTCTACATCCTTGTCTTCAACTTTCTCAACCATTATAATTCTGGTTATTATATTGGTGCCTGAGATAACAATTTTAGCTTCCTTTGCGCTTAAACTGTGCTCATCAATTACTCTCTTTATCTCGGTAACAACCCTAACCTTATCCTTTATTGCTCCATTCTTAATACAACCCCTAGGTGTATCACCAATTCCATAGTTTACAACCATTAAATCGTTGTTCTTTTTCTTTCTTAACTGGATAATTTTAATATACCTGAAGCCAATATCTATGGTCATAAAATCACTTGAAAAAAATTGCAATGCCATCTGTGAACACCTCGTTATTTAAATCAAATTTAGAATAGCTTATGACTTGATTATACATGAAAAATACAGAATTAAAAATATTCAACTAATATTATATCATATATTTTTTAAAAAAGCCATCTAAACCGATTAAATCAAATATAATTATGTTGAAAGCAGTTTTTTCAGATTATCTATATCAAGAGCATACTGACACGCGCTTTCAAAATCAATTAACTTTGATCTGTAGAGGTTCGCTACACATGAATCCATTGAGTGCATTCCAAACTGGGAACCTGTATGGATACAAGTATTTATCTGTGGTGTGCGTGATTCACGTATTAAATTTGCTATAGCAGGAGTCCATATCATAACTTCCGTTGCGAGCAATCGACCTCTGCCATCGGCTCTTTTTATGAGCTGCTGGGAAATAATTCCCATCAAAACTGTAGATAACTGACTTCGTACCTGTGATTGTTGATATGGAGGAAATACGTCTATTATTCTGTCGATTGTTTTAGCTGAACCGACGGTATGTAATGTTGACAGAACAAGGTGTCCTGTTTCAGCTGCTGTCAGCGCAGTAGAAATTGTTTCCTGGTCACGCATTTCTCCTATAAGAATAACATCAGGGTCTTCTCTTAATACAGCCCTCATCGCGTTTGAGTAGGATTTGGTATCCCCTCCGATTTCTCTTTGATTGATTACACTTCTGTTATGTTTATGTAAAAATTCTATTGGGTCTTCTATTGTTACAATATGACACTTTTTTCTGTTATTTATGTAATCTATCATTGCCGCAAGTGTTGTGGACTTACCACTTCCTGTAGGTCCTGTCAGCAATACCAGACCTCTTTGCTTCATCGCCAATTCAGCAGTTATTTCTGGAAGCCCTAAGTCTTCAATCTTAGGAATTTCTGTAGGAATTGTTCTTGCGGCTATTGCGTAACTTCCTCTTTGTCTAAAAATATTTATTCTGAATCGCGCTATGCCCGGAAGAGAATATGAAGCATCAACTTCACCCACCTCAGCAAGAGTATTAAATAATTCACTGGCAAGACACTGCTTTGCCATTCTCTCACAGTCCTGGGCTGTCAGCACAGGCTCATTTAAATATATCAAATCTCCATGAATTCTTATAACCGGTGATACTCCGGTACATAAGTGAAGGTCGGATGCGTTATTTATAACAGTCTGTTGAAGCAAATAATTCAGATTCATATTTTTATCCTCACATTCTATTCTTTTGAGAAAGCGACACGTACCATTTCTTCTATAGTCGTTACTCCTGATAAGACCAATCTCGAGCAGTTCGCTCTAAGTGTCTTCATGCCATTTTTAATACATGCTGCTTTTATCATATCTGCAGTAACATTTTTAGCTACCAGTTCTCTTATTTCACTATTGATTGTCATAATCTCGTAGACGGCTATTCTTCCTTTATAACCAGTGTTATTGCAGTGTGGACAGCCTTTTTTATTATATAACTTGATATCGCTGCCTTCTTCAATATCAAGAGCATCTCTGTCGCCTTCGGTCGGCGTATACTCTTCCTTGCATTTAGGACATAATCTTCTGACCAATCTCTGAGCGATTATACCTACAACTGATGAGGATACAAGAAACGGTTCTATTCCCATATCTATAAGTCTCGATACTGAACTCGGAGCATCGTTTGTATGGAGCGTGCTTAGAACAAGGTGACCTGTAATCGCAGCTCTTATAGCAATTTCTGCTGTTTCACCGTCACGAATTTCTCCGACCATTATTATATCTGGGTCTTGTCTTAAGAAGGATCTAAGCGCAGCTGCAAATGTTAGACCTGCTTTAACATTTACCTGAACCTGATTTATTCCTCTTATAGTAGATTCAACAGGATCCTCAACTGTAAGTATATTAACATTTGGTTTGCTAATCTCTCTTAATGATGTATATAAGGTTGTTGATTTACCACTTCCTGTAGGTCCAGTTACTAGTATGATTCCATGTGGGTGCGTTAATATACCGTCAAACTTCTCAAGATCATCATCGAAAAATCCAAGGTCTTTTTTAGAAACATTAAATCCCTCTTTATCTGCAATTCTTATAACTATCTTTTCCCCAAACATCGTTGGAAGGACAGATACACGCATGTCATAAGCAGAGTTGTCTATTTTCATTGAAATTCTTCCGTCCTGAGGGACTCTTTTTTCAGCGATATTAAGACCGCTGATGATTTTTATTCGGGCAACTAATGACGGAAGCACTTTTTTATCATATTTCATAACTTCAATCAGCTGGCCGTCAACTCTGAACCTTATCATAACACAATCTTCATATGGTTCTATGTGAATATCGCTGGCTCTACTTGCGACAGCCTTGTTGAACATGATGTTAACCATACGCACTATGGGAGCGTTATCAACATCGCTGATATCGATTGCATCGTCCTCTTCAATTACCTCGTTTATTTCAACGTTTATTTCTTCATTTACCTTTTTAATTTCTTCTTCCAGATCCACAGTTTTCTGTGGTTCTGCAGCCACTGCGGCATTGGAATCAACAACTTTTTTAGGCTTATCGAAATAATTATTTAAAATAGTTACTATCTGTTCTTCGTCAGCCAGCAAAGGTATTATTTCCATACCCGTTGCAAGCCTTAAATCATCGACGGAAAATATATTCATTGGGTCGCTCATTGCAACCTTCAATGTATTAACATCTTTTTCTATGGGCACTAATTTATGTCTTCTAGCTATATTTTCGCTTACAGTTGCTATAATGTCGCCAGGTATATCTGCGTTTTCTAGATCAACATGAGGTATTCCCATCTGTTTTTCAAGAAACTCATAAAGAAGTTTCTTTTTTACATAACCTTCGCTTGCTAAAATTTCACCTAATCTTTTACCTGATTTAGTCTGAATGTCTAAGGCGGTATCTAACTGAGCCTGTGTTATTACACCTGCTCTTACAAGTTGCTTTCCAAGTCTTTCTTTGAATAATGACGATCTGCCGTCATCCTCAATATACATTGGACTTTTGGTTTCAACTTTGAACTGTGTTTCCTTTGAAATAAAGCTATCATTTTTCATTTCATTGGAATTAATATTGCTATAATTAGAATTTGTTGTATTATCATCGTTAATATCAGATTTGTATGAATCATTTTTTTAATTATCTTCTTTATTGTCAGTCACTTTGTCATAAACTGGCATATCGTTGCCAGATGACCTACTATCCTCATTATAATCCTGCTGACTGTTGCTTAAATCTTTATAAATTTGTTCTTCCATTGTCGCTTCTACTGCGGAAGAAGCATTAGGATCGTATTGTTGATTCGAGTTAGCATCGTTAATATATGTAGATGAATTATCTGTTTCAGGTTTATACGCGCTCTTTGTTTCCTTGACAAATATCCTTGAAATAAGCTTTTCTATCTGTCCAGACTCAGCAAATACCGGTTTAATTTCAAGTCCCGTTGTAAGTCTGACATCGTCTGTCGCAAATATGTCTGTAGGATCTTTCATGGCAACAATAAGGGAATCTCCATTCCTCTCAATAGGAATCATACAATATCTTGAAGCCATACTTTCACTTATAAGTGTCGGAATGCTGTAATCACTGAAATCATAGTTTGATAAATCAACAAAATCCATTTCCATCTGTGACGCGCTTGCATTTACCAAATCACTTTGAGAGACAAGTTGGAGATCAATGAGGATATCCTCAATTTTTTTACCAGTTTCTCTTTGGATACCCCAAACCTTTTTTAGCTGCTCAATATTTAAAATACCCTTTTCCAAGAGAATCTCATCGACACTCATCTTACTTTTATCAATCATGTCAGACCTCCAAAAATAATTACTAAATTTAAAACACTATGCGTTTTTGCCTATGAAGCCCGTAAATAGAATATATGAAGTCCACGAATGCTTTTTTATTAACAACTTTGAATTTCAGAATTTTTATTTTATTACAATTCTATATATAACAAAAGGCCAGTCTGGGTTATAATACCAAACTGACCAGAACAACAATCCATTAATAACTTAATAGATTTCTAGCAAGTATTATTCCCCAAGAAAAAATACAAAAATTAAATAATTAAAGTAATTTTAATACTCAAAAAATTGCATCTTCCAGATAACAGCTACTTTTGTTCATCATGTCATTAATTGCATAAAGAATACATCGATTAACTACTTAATGTTTTAGAATATATATAAATTTAAACATAAATACATAAATGATTGATACTTTTTAATAGATCTGCTTAAGTTTTACATCAGTAAAAGTTACGTATTAATTCCTTTCACTAATTTATCAAACGAATCACTCTTGAATTTTCCACTTTTTATCAACAATTACTACTGTCCAAATTAAATATGACTAATATTTGAATTAAGTTTGTTAACTAAGTGTTATAATATGTACGAATTTCAAATTTTAGAATACATAATATTATATGCTGTTCAAAAAATAAAATCACATATAATATTTAATTAAATTAATCTTGTAGCTTACTGTTTAGAAGTCTCTCGCTACAACCTTATATTATTATTATAATTAGTAAATTAACAATTTACAACAGCTTTTATATGATATTTTTTTTTATTTCATGATATATTTTTGTAAATATAAATTTTTTCTAAATTAGTTTAAATTTTTTCTAAATTATATTAAATAATTTTAAACAACTCATCCGAGCCAGGCTCAGTTATTTCTTCAGCACCATTTTTACAATGAATCAACTTCTTCTTATCTGATGTAATTTTGCCGATTATCGCAGCTCTTATACCGTTTTTATTCATTTCTCGAATCAGAGTATTTCCGTCATCACAGGTTATGAGCAAGCTTCCGCTTGAAATTAGCTTTAAAGGGTTAATTCCCAATAAATTGCATATTTTATCAGTTTCCTCATCAACCGGAATTTTATCCTCATAAGCAGTTACCCCAACATCAGATGCTTCAGCTATCTCCCATAAAGCTCCTAAAACTCCGCCTTCTGTTATATCATGCATTGAATTCACCCCGAATTTGCCTGCAATAACACCTTCTTTTACCACACTTATTCTATTTACATAGCCCTTTGCCTTTTCTATTTGCTCCCTTGGCAACGCATCCACTAAAAGCTGCTCATAATCAGAAGCTATTATAGCCGTCCCTTCAATACCCGCTGACTTTGTCATTACTATATCATCATTAACCTTCGCTCCGTGAGTTCTAACGAGTTTATCCTTAACAACCTTAGCAACAGCAGTGCTTATAATAACAACCTTATTTACAGCAGCTGTAATTTCAGTATGTCCTCCGATTATGTCAACATTTAGAGAATTAGCAGTGGAACACACTCCATTCATAACCGTTTCAATATCTTTTTCTGTTGTTTCCGGCGGAGCAAGAATCGTTATAAGGAGCCCGATTGGTTCAGCTCCGGATGAAGCGATGTCATTGCATGCAATATTAACTGCTATACGACCTATTTGATTTACCGCGCCTGTTATAGGATCTGTTGTCAAGACACATGCGTCACTGCCAAAATCAACAGCGCAGCAATCTTCCCCTATTCTTGGTCTTAATAGTATCTCTTTTCTGTTGTTGCTCAATTTATCCAGTATTAAATTTTTCAGTTTACTATTGGGAATCTTTCCAATGTCCATTTTATCCCATCTTTCGGAATATATTTTCTTGATTATTATTGATGAATTTTATATTATTACGTTTACTATATAAAAAGCACTATTAATCTTACATTTGACGGAGCAAAATAATGAACGCTTTAACGTTATTTTGCGATAGGCAAATGTAAAAGATTAATTGCTTTTTATATACTAATAATCTGTCATGTTAAAAGCGCCAGTTGCGGCATTTTGTTCCTTGACCTTTACTTTAGCTTTAATTGGAGCATATATATCTTCTGATATCTTTTCTCTTTTCAATAATTTATTGCTATTATCATACGTCTCCCTGTAAACTACCACTTTATAGCCTTTTTTAGGCTCACGCGTTACTATTCGCTCATTTTCAGGCACGTTGCTATCAAATTCTATTTCTTCGCCTTGTGGAGTATATTCTTCAATGATATTGGATTTCAAAACCACTCTATTACCATTATCCGCATTTTTTCCCAATATAACAACTTTTACTTTATTTCCTTCAACCCATGAAGAAATATACACAGGATAATCTAAATTGTTTGCGAACTTGAAATCAATATAATTTTCGGCTATTGTAGCATCTAGTCCTTTATCAACATATGATAAGGGCATAGAATGATGAGTCCTTTCTAGAACCTTCAATTTTGAAATCAGAACCGAGTTATATAAAGTAGTTGTGACCTGGCAAACACCGCCTCCAGCGCCTTTAACGAGCTCATTTTTAAAAATGACCGGAGCTTCCTTGTATCCATTTTTAACTGTTCTTGGTCCCAAAATTTTGTTCATTGAAAAATTTTCGTCTGGCATAAGTAGTATACCATTTATTTTATTTGATGCAAGTCTAATATTGTAGGATCTGTTAACATCCGCAGTATTAAACTTGGTTGAATACTGCCCAATTATTCCGTTTATCCCTTTTATGTCACTAACTCTTATTTTTGGCTCTTTATCATCAACAAACAAATCTACAGGACTAAAATTCTTGTTGCTAAAATTCTCAGTTATCAAATTCAAATTTTTGTCTACATCCAGACTCTTTCCATTAACCTCATCTTCAAACAGTATTTCGCCATTTTTATAATTCAAAAACGCATCCTTTTCCTGTCTATCAACTACAGTTTTTATTGTTTTTAACGCGTCAATAACATTTTGTTTATTAAAAGTTATATTTATGTTTATACCACATTTATTAAACTTCAGATTTACAATTTTATAAAACCTTTGAAAGACATTACCTGTCCTACCTATATTATAGGCTTCATTGACCGAGGCGCTAGTCATAAACTTTATTCCAAGATCCTTAAAACTATATTCCCAGAAGCTTCCATCATAATTCAACCTGATTTTTCTGGACGAATATAATTTAATCAGATTTGAATTCACCAATTCTTTAGCTCTGTCCTTATTAAGCCCTGAAACGTCGATACCATCAATCAATATGCCCTTATGAATTTTGTCGCCCGCAAAGGTTGTAGAAATAAAGATAACAAGGCAAATAGTTATGAAGAGTATCACAGCAGATAGCATTATTTTTCCTTTATTAGAAGTTAATTTTTGCAACATCTACCATTTTCCTATCTTTTATTTTTATAAGTTCCCCAAATTTAGATATTCAGCTTACAGTAAATTTTATGTAGAGAAATTTTTTTAAAATAATGTGACCATAAACTGATTATAGGAACTTATTTCACCTTATTATTAATATTTCAACTTTTAATCATTTATACTGGTATTCTGATTATTTCGGTATTTTCTATTGCAGATTCTATCATATCTTTTATATCTAATTCTTTCTCTGAAATCAGTATCTTTTCAAGTTTCGGTTTTGTCTTTGGATGCTTTGCGACAAATACGGTGCAGCAATCCTCATAAGGCAGTATCGATGTTTCAAAGGTGCCTATCTTTCTGGCCCTCTCAATTACTTCATTCTTATCCATTCCGATCAAAGGCCTGAATACCGGCATATCAACCACGATATTTGTTACCACAAGGCTCTGTATTGTCTGACTTGCAACTTGTCCAACACTTTCGCCGGTAATAAGCGCAAGCGCTCCTACTTTATTTGCAATTCTTTCGGATATCTCCATCATAACCCTTCTCATAATTATTGTCATTTCATCTTCGGGGCATTTCTCGTTGATAGCAAGTTGTATGTCGGTAAACGGAACTACATGAACCTTAATTTGTCCACAGTATGAGGCTAATATTTTAGCCAATTCTATAACCTTATCCTTTGCTCTTTCGCTTGTATACGGATAGCTATAAAAATGTACCGCTTCAATTTCAACGCCTCGTTTTGCTATCATCCAGCCTGCTACAGGACTGTCTATACCTCCGGACAGCAGAAGCAGCGCCTTACCATTAGTTCCAATAGGCATTCCTCCATTTGCAGGCAATATTTCCGAGTAGATATATGTAAACTCTCTAACCTCAACATAAAATATAAAATCAGGATTGTTGACATTAACGCTTAATTGTTCAAAATTATCTAACAAATGCCCCCCCAGTTCCCTACATATTTCCGGAGATTCCATCGGAAACTTTTTATTCCCCCTTTTAGCTTCCACTTTAAAAGTACGAAATCCGTTTTTGGGGATTAAATCCTTAACCATATCCACCGAATTGCTTTTTATTTCATCGAATGTAGAATTTATTTTCCATACGGGACTTACAGATACTATTCCAAAAACTTTCGTAAGTCTTTCCATAGCTTCGGCAAAACAGTAATCTTCCTCAGCAGGTTCCACATAGATTCTGCCCTGGGATCTTATTACATCAATTTTACCCATACCGTTTAAAGACTTTTTTATATTCCCCACAAGTTTCTCTTCAAAAACAGGTCTATTTAAGCCTTTTAATATTATTTCCCCAACTCTTACCAAAATAATTTTCTTCATTTTATCCTCCAAAGTTTATAATTAACATAATAAATGATAAATATTCTGACAAATTCTATAGCGCATCTCAACAATTTTAACACATATTTGGAGCGTTTTAGCATAAAAATGTCTTTATATTTGTCGTAAGCATTTTATATCAATGAGTAGACGTTGTAAATCACAATCGAGTAAATAATTATGTATAACAAATATATACAAACTATAAACTCCACCGCCCCTTTTCAAATCAGCAAATTTTGACCTTTCCCATTCCAAACAGTATTTTATTCTACTTTAAAATACAAATCAATTATTTTTTAAATAACTATTGTTAAACGAGATTTACAATATTATAATAGTAGTATAAGGATAAATTTATACTACTATTAATATTTAATATATATTTATTATTTAAAGAATAGTAATTAGGTAGTATCAAGAAATAAACTGGTCAACTGGGAGTTTCAAAAACTTGATATAATGGGTTTT
>JAUZPS010000011.1 GCA_030705945.1 Bacillota bacterium | reverse complement strand
CAGGTCTGGAAATAGCCAACTCAAAATTCTCTGTTAAATTAATAATAGATAAACTTAAATTTATCTATTACAACGATCTATATAAAAAGCACTATTAATCTTACATTCGACGGAGCAAAATAACGAACGCTTTAACGTTATTTTGCGATAGGCAAATGTAAAAGATTAATTGCTTTTTATCTATGACAGCAAGTTATATATTTATTTTGTATATTTATTTTGTATATTTATTTTGTATATTTTTTAGAAATGCGAGGATTTTTTTGAAGTGAAAGACATAGGGTTTCTGTATAATAGGCTTAAGCTGATGTCAGCGCCGGAAATATTATATAGGTTCAAACAGAAAGCCCAGGATTTATCTGAAAAAACCTTAAATCCCAAAAGGCTTACAATTGAACCTTTATCTCCCACAACCTTAAAAGCCCTCATAAATAAGGATGTGGAAATGGGCAGCTTTGAAAATTTCATTTTGAAAGCTGATTTGTTATGCAAGAATACCTATGACATTTTTGCGTTAAAAAACTATTATATTAGCGATAAAATAAATTTTCATAAGGATTATTTATCAGGCTTAACCGCAGATCCTAATAAATACAGCAAAAATATTGATTACAGAAACAGCTCAAAAATCGGTGATGTCAAATATATCTGGGAACTTAACCGCCAATTGTATATGCCCATAATCGCTATCGCATGGCGCAAAACCTCTAAACGTAAATACATCGATAGATTCCAGTTCCTGCTAAAGGAATGGATTGATCAGAACCCATTTTTAAAAGGAGTTAACTGGACAAGTTCCCTTGAACTAGGCATTCGTCTGATAAATTGGACAATATGCTGGCATCTTCTGTCTGATAACATCGAAACAGATTTAAAGCAAAGGTGGCTGACTTCAATTTATCAGCACTGTTGGTTCATAAGCAGGAATTTCAGCCTCTACTCATCTGCCAACAATCATCTGATTGGTGAAGCGGCGGGACTTTTTGCGGCATGCTCTGCCCTTCCCAAATTCAAGAATTCAGAGATATGGCGTGAAAAGGCGTATAATATTCTTCTTAGGGAGTGTGAAAAGCAAAATTATAACGATGGCGTAAATAAGGAACAGGCTGTTTCATACCAGCAATTCGTTCTGGACTTTCTTCTGATTTCAGGCATTATAGGAAAAGTAAGCGGCAAAAGCTTCCCTGAAGAATATTGGCATAAATTAGAAAAAATGCTTGAATACCTGGCATCTATTGAAAATATATCCGGAGTCTTTCCTCAGATCGGTGATGAAGACTTTGGCTATGTTGTTAACCTTAATCAGATAGATTATGGCCCATACAGATCCCTACTCAATACCGGCGCGTATATTTTTGGCAGGAAGGATTTTCTCAAAAATAATACTGCTTTGGATGATAAGACTTTATTTTTAGCCAATATAGGCCGGTTTGATATCAGAAAAGAGCCTGAAAATACAAAAAAATCAGTTTTTAGGTTTGATGACGGAGGTTATTATATACTCGGAACCTCTCTTGGTAATGAACATGAACAAAAACTTGTATTTGATTGCGGACCTTTAGGATACTTATCAATAGCAGCGCATGGACATGCAGACTCCCTTTCCTTTTATTTTTCCGCAGGGGGAAAAGCTGTTTTCGTGGACCCAGGCACTTACGCTTACCATTCCAATTCAGAGTGGAGAAACTATTTCAGAGGGACTTCCGCCCATAATACAGTTGTTGTGGACAGCTGCGACCAGTCAGTTATCTGCGGGAATTTTATGTGGAGCCAAAAAGCTCAATCCAGATTATTGGAATACGACGAACTCGTTAAAGTAAAAGGAACTCACAATGGCTACCAAAGACTAAAAGATAAGGTTCGGCATACCCGTGAGATATCATATGCTAACGCTGCAAACCAATGGCTAGTTATTGATGAATTAATTTGCAAAAAAGAACATACAGCAGATGTTTTATATCATATTCATCCGGATTGCAGACTTATAGTGTTTGAAGATAAAGTATTGATAGAATTCGGTAAAGGAATCTGCATATTACAATTTGAAAAGGACTTAGACCTTTTTATACATTATGGTGACACCGAACCTCATTACGGATGGTATTCCCCATCCTATGACACAAAAGTTCCATCAAAGACCATAAGGCTCAGAAAGAAATTCTATGGAACAACAAAAATAGTAACGCGTTTTAACATTAAATTTTATTAAAATATAAATATTATACCCCATTTTGGATTATATCCAGATGTGATAATATTATAATTATAAGCTTGGGTAACAGGAGGAAAATAATGGATTTTCGAGAAATAACAAGCGCCCCCATTAATGAAGCATATAAGGGTTTAAGGACCAATCTGCAATTTTTAGGTTATATCAAAAAAATTAAGACTTTATCAGTGATAAGTTTCAATCCAGGGGAAGGCAAAACAGCAACAGTATCGAATCTTGCCGTTGTAACAGCCAAATCTGGAATTAAAGTTCTGGTAATAAATGCTGATTTAAGAAAAGCCTCATATGAGAAAGGCTTATCAAATTATATCTCTGGATTTGCGGCTTTGAAGGAAATCATTCTTCCTTCAAAAATTGACAATCTGAGTTATATCGACAGTGGTTCGAGACCTCCGAACCCTACCGAATTGCTCAATTCCAAAGTGTTTTCAGACCTCATTCTGGAAGTGAGAGATAGATATGATATAGTCATTTTCGATACCCCCGCGTTAGGAAGCGTTATTGACGGCGCCATTGTCGCATCTCAGACTGATGGCACACTTATTGTTGCTGCGGCAAATAAGCTTGGCTTTGATGAATTGGAACGTTTAAAAATCCAGCTCGGAAAAGCAAAAGCTAATATACTTGGCGTTGTAATGACACAAATTCCTAAGGATGAGTACAGAAAATATTACAATAGATATGTTGATATGATTGATATATAAATCTAAGTATAATTATATATACATATGTTTTACAACAAGCAATTTACATCAATATCATACAGGTTAGGTGATTTTTATGAATTATGAAAGAATATTAAGATTAATAATTAAAAAGTTATGGCTGGTCATCCTGCTACCGGTTTTAACAGGCTCCCTGGGAGCTTACTACAGTTTCAATGTTGTGAAGCCTATATATGAAGCAAATACAACCTTATACATAGTAAGTAAAAATGTAGATACCTCCGCATTAAGAGCCCAGTACTCCGATAATCTTGTAACATTGGAAATGGTAAAAGATTATGAAGAGCTTATGAAAAGCGATGCCATTATAAGTAAGGTAATTGATGAGTTAAAGCTCAATTGCCAGCCGGAAGACCTGGCTCAGCAGCTAAGCGTCGGATCGAAACATGATACCAGAATAATGGAAATAACTGTCCAGCACAACAATCCTAAAACTGCGCGGGATATTGCAAATAAACTTGCTGAAGTCTTTATGAGGGAAGCTGAAAGGTTAATTAGAGTTGAGAATATTGATGTTGTTGACCAAGCAAAGCTGCCAAAAAAACCGATTAACTCCAAATCCTTTAAATACATATTACTAGCGCTCATTGCTGGACTTGCGACAGCTCTTGGCATTATTTTCGGGCTTGAATACCTGAACAATAAAATAAGGCTTCCCGAAGACATTGAGAAAAAATTTAATCTTCCGGTTTTAGGTAACATTCCTGATCTGGATATTTAGGGATTAACCAAATGTAAAATGCAAAAAAGTTAAATTATTTATATGTGAGGAAATGTGAAAGCAGATAAAATCAAGTCTAATTTTTTAACAATTAAACGAATGGATTTATTGAAGATAATTATCACAATATTTCTGGCTGTGATAATTACTCTTGTCAATATAATCAACCCAATTATCGGAATCATAATGGTAATTGGCTGCGTATCAATGCTTGTAATTATCAAAGAGCCTATTTTCGGTATTATTACCCTTATTTTGATGATACCTTTTGTCGGCTTGCCATGGTTGAATATTCAAGTGCTCGGAATCCCTGGTTTCAAGCCTCAGAATATTATATCTATTTTAGTGCTGGTACTTTTCGTTACAAGTAAAAAACCTGAACCAATTGGAGCGTTGGAAAAAAAATTCAGCATAATAATACCGGCCATTCTGACAATCAGTATATTAAGAACCTTATCGTTTTTGGATAACTACAATGCTTTTGCCAATGAGACCCTTGATACGCCAAGATTTCTTCTTTCTTATCTCTTAAAGCCTGGCTTATTCTTTCTTTTATTTGTTCTTGTAATATTTTATATCAGAAGTGAAAAAAGCATATTTACCATATTTTATGGCATTTTTATATCTGTTACTATATTGTCAGTATATATTATTATTTACTATTTTCTATTTGTAAATAATAAGACAGATTTTGAAACTGTAAGAAACGAAATAGGTAATGGATTAAACATGCACGGCAATGATATTGCAGACTTTTTTATTATCACAATCCCTGTTAATATAGCATTTATACTTCATAAGAAAAGCATTTTACTTAAGATTTCTTTAATTTTATCTCTTGGGGCGGTTGCAGTTCTTTATTCGCGAACTGCATATATGGTTATTTTAATTTGTGTTGTTCTGTTCTTTATAATATCCGGCAGAAAGGATAAGCTCCCTCCTCTTATATTTTTTGGAGGGTGCGCAGGAATTTTTGTTATTCCCAGATCAATGATAAACCGATTGTTGATGGGTATAAGCGGCGGAATGTCTAACCTTAACGATATCAGCGCAGGAAGAACCCAGGATATCTGGCAGCCGTTAATTGATGAATATTTGAGAAAGCCCTTAAGCCTTATATTTGGCGGTGGGAGATATTCAATCGTTCATACTGACGCTTTTATGACAGGCAAGATACTTCAGGTGGGCCATCCTCACAACATGTACTTAGAGATGGTTTTAGACGCAGGTTTGATTGGCTTGGTAATATATATTGTTTTTTATACCAGATTGCTTAAAGATCTGGTAAAATCAGCAAAAATGATAAATAACAATCGGTTTTACAAAGACATACTGTATGCAATATTGATTTCATTTATTGGGTATTTTATCAGCGGTTTTTCAGGCAGGTCGCTTTTTCCAGCCGCAACCAACGCCTACATACAAGTTCTTCTTGCCCTTGGCTTCTCAATTAAATACCTATATACCAAACAAGACCTTGAATAGTTTCAAATTTGATTGATTTTTATCTATCTATCTTATTTATCTTATTTATCTATTTATTTATCTATCTATCTATCTATTTATTTATCTATCTTTAATAATCTTTTTATGTTGTCTTTGTACTTCTGAGCTGAATTACTTATGTCATGTTTCTCTCTTACATAATTCAGACAGTTTCTTCCCATTTCTTTTATTTTTTCTTCATCAAGACTCTTTATGAATGAAATTGCGTCCTCGATGTTATTATTACATACATGCCCAACTTTATATCTGGTTATAAATTCGTCAGGGTTTACATTAAACGACAATATTGGTGTGGCTGCAAGGAAGGATTGAATAAAGGAGTTTGGGAATCCCTCATAGACGGAAGTATTAACGAAAAGTTTTGCTCTTTCGTAATACTCCTGAATTTCAGAAAATGGAACAAAATCAAGAAGTTCAACATTTTTTAGCTTCTTAGCTGTTTCAACTGTTTGGGTTTTGGTCTGATTGGCGCCTGGAATAATAATCACAAACCTTTCATTCGGCATTCTTGAGGCTAGTTCGAGAAATAACTCAGGCCTCTTGTTTTCATCTGACCTAGACACCCATAGAATGAACTCTTTTGATGATATATCCGTCTGGTCTTTTATGAAAAATCCATTACCGATTACCACACTAGAAATGTTCATGTTCTCTTTTAACATTGTCTTTTGCTTTTCAGTTTGCGCTACGACAAGACTTGTATTTTTTAACGCCCTTCTATAAAGCCATGACTTTATATTTCCTGTTTTCCCTTCAAACTTGGTGTATTGCGCGTCCGTATCACTTGCAAGCCTAAAAATCACCTTTTTACGCCTTACAACTTTACCGAGTAAAACGACCTGAGAAATCATTCCTCCGCCGCATGTATTTATGTAAACATCGTAATTATTTAAAGCCAAAGCTTTAATCATAAAAATCTGTCTTAATATCTTATAATGAACCCTTTCATACTTGGCATTATTAGCTCCGAACAACATAGGCTGAAATTTTAGTTTTCTAACCTTTACCTTATCATATGATTCTAAATGCTTCTGATCATAATCACCAACACATACTGTTACGTCAAATTGAGGATCCTCCGATATTTTTTTAGCGAGGTTGTACATATTTACTTCCGCTCCGCCAAAAAAAGCCATACTTTTTTTATTAAACAGTGGATATGCTGACGTTGAAACAAAGCAAACCTTTATTTTGTATTTTGTTTTATCACTTTCATCGTAGTTTATGTTGTCATCAATTCCATTATTTATCATCCTTTAAGTCTCCCCTATCTTAAAACATAACAGGCTCTTTTAGCATAGCAAACTATATCGCTTTATATTATTTAAGCCTCGCTAACTTTTTCTGATCACTTTTTTTATCATTCTTTTAGTTTTCAATATTGTTTTATTTTCATTGAACCAGCTTCTAAACATATAATAAAAATTGAATATCCTGTTTAATAAATTCGTCGCATGTGTAGACTTAAAGTTTCTAGCTTCGCTGAAGCTGATAAACTTTAAGTCAGATTCAAGATGCTTTTTAATTTTATCATACAGCGCTTCTTCCACAGTATCAGTATGTAAACATATAGTAACAATACCAACAAAGACATTTTGAGGCCCCCAGTATTGCTGCGGAACAAAATCCATCCTTTTGTAATTGTATGGAAATAAAGCTATTCCATCTGTTACAGCCCTGAATCCTAGCTCATATAAAGCCTTTAGCGTATTGTTATCAAATGAATGAGATGGAGCCATCCACACATCGGTATAGATTTTTTCCCTTTGTAGTATTTCCTTTCCGGCTTCAATCTTTTTATATTGGTCTTCATATGATAGTCCAGCAAACTCGGACTGGGCTTTAAATCCATACTTTGGACCCAATAGACCGCCTTCCTTGTTTACATAAACATGTTGATACCCATGTTGACATATCTCCACAATTCCATCAGCTTGAAGTCTTCTCATAGTCTCCCAAAAATCCTGCTTGCTTTCCTCGATCATAAGCTTCGGATCTTTGTTGTCAGGAACAATACCCAACAAAGGCTTTACTCCATGTTCCTCAAATAGATTAATATACTGCCAGAACCGTTTCCAGTTCATTGTCGGAGTAATGTCATCCATCCTATAAATATACTTTGCAGACATTTTTACCCCCAGAATCAGCTAACATCTTTTTTAGTAATTTTCAACATTAGTTTGCCAAGAAAACTTCTTGGTTGATAAAACTCATATTCAGTAACAATTTTTCCACCAAAACTCATTTTGAATTTATCGATATTTTTCATAACAGGATCATCATTTAAGGCCAATCCTCCAAAATCATATATAGAAAATTCTTTTTCCTTAAATGTCATCATATCTTTCCAGTGAAGCTCTCTATTAGCCCTTCCTACCAAAGCGCGGTAGTTCTTATCCTCAGAATTTCTGAATTGTGAGCAGGAGTGCTGGGTTCTGGCTCTATGCCCATCAACAATATAAGTATGGTAGCACAATACTTTGTCTTCATTGTCAAGCATTTTGGTTATAATAAAGGAATTATTTTCTAATAACAGCTTGTAGCTGACAGGATCTATGCTTGTAATGCCTTTTGTACTGGCAAAAACATTGTAGAAATCACAAAACTCAATAAATTGCTCCATTGTAGGATTCTCATTGAATATATATTTGTTGCTATCATTTCTGGCTCTCATCAATTCACGTCTCGTATGTTCATGTAAATCAGAGAAAAGAGCCTCTTCATCTTTGGATAAATCAATATGCAATGTGTTTTTGTTGTGACAGACTTCCTGACTTTTTACACATTGATAAAAAAGCACTATATCCGCATTAGTTTTATATGTCGCATGGTCCTGGGCATAGTACACTTCTTCAAGTTTAAGAAATAGTTTTCTTTTCTTTAAAACAAGCATTTTCTCACTCCTAGCATTTAATCAGTTCATTAGGGCGTTTCAAAGAATTCGTTGTTCAAGTTTATATAACGAAAACTCATTTTATAAAGTTTTTGAAACGACCAGTTGACCAGTTATTTTTTTGATACTACCTTACTCAACTTTCCCGTTTTACAGCTGCTTAATTTGAAGTGGGAAAGTTGAGTTTATTAATTATTTCTTCATATAAAGAAGCGCTAACTTCAATATTATGATTTTCTTTGATATACTTTAAGCCATTCTGTCCATAAATTAGTATCTTCTCCTCATTCAGTCCTTTAATAAAGCTTACAGCCCTACTGAAATCATCCTCGCAGCAAAAGCCGATATTATTTTCGGTTAAAAAGTTATCAGGATTTACATTAAAGGATAAAATAGGAGTCCTTGCAATGCACGCCTGAATAAAACTATTGGGAAAGCCTTCAAATTCGGATGTATTAACAAATAATTTAGCATTATTAAAGTACTTCTGTATTTCAAAAAACTGGACATAATCGAGAAATTCAACATTTGAAAGCTCGGCAGCTTTATTTACACATTTGTCCTTAACCGGATCGCTTCCTGGCATAATAATTATAAACTTTTCTTCTGGGCATTCTTCAGCCAATCTTAAAAAGAGCTCGGGCCTCTTCATATCCACAGCCCTTGATACCCATAAAATATATTTTTTCTGTTTTAAATCTACATTTTCGTCGATAATAAAACCATTCTTTATAAGAACACTATCAAGGTTTAGTTTATCTTTCAATTTATCTCTTTGTTTTTCCGTCTGGCTGACTATGACATCTGAATTGTACAGCCCGATTTTATATAAGAAATACGCTTTAAGTCCTTGTGTTTTCCTGATAAATTTTATATCGATATTCGAATCGCTTGAAATCCTGAAAATTACTTTCTTTCTTCTGATAAATTTAGAGAATAATACAATTAATCCAATAAGCACACTCGCCGTTGAATTAATTATTACATCACTTTTATTTGTAAGGAGAATCTTTGCAAGATAAATGCTTTTAAGCATTTTATATCTAATTTTGTTGTACTTCTCCATGTTTGTGTATTTTATTTTTCTAACTCTTATGTTATCATAAACTTCAACATCCATCTGTCCATAATCGCCGACATAAAACTCAATATCATATATACCCTTTTTTGATAGGTATACAGCCAAATAATAGAGATTTACCTCAGCCCCGCCAAATACACCGTTACAGCTTGGGTTAAACAATGGATAAGCTCCATGCAGCATAAAACATATTCTTATTTTTCTGTTATCAGAAAACATATTTCCCACTCCACAATTAAGACTTTTCATTCTAAGCCTTAAACATTCTAATTTTTTTATAAAATCTCTTTGAATAATTAAACATGCTAATTTCTATAGTTCTGTTATCTTTAATTAAAAAACTACACGCAAAATATATTATTAAGTAAACCGCTGAAATAAAGGATATAATCAATAATTTTTCAATTAAATTATTTGAAATAAATAAATCTTTAATGGTAAAAGACAATATAATCGTAATTATTATGTTGAATATTGTATTTTGAGTTATAAATTTTAATATTGCTTTGAGATCTATAAACTCAAATTGTTTTCTGACAAGGAATGACAAAAATAGTATCATGTAAATTCCATTGCTGAGTAAAACACTTATCGGGTATCCGAAATAACCCATAAACTTAATGAATATAAACATGAATGATAATGTCATTACATCTGAGAAAATACTCCACATAAAGCTGATTTTCTGTATTTGTTTTGCGATTATGAGCCTGACTATCATTGAGTCAATAAATAAAGCGGGCAAGTTTAAAATAAAATATCTAAAAAAGTTTCCGGTAATTTTAACGTCATTTTCAGTCATTTTTCCCCAACCGAATAAAACAGAAATTATATTCTGAGAATTGAGGAACATAATAAAACAAAATGGAATTAATAAAAATAAGCTCAGCTTAAAATATTTGAGAAAAACCTGATTTAATTCTTCATATTTCTTTTTAGCGTAAAGATCAATAAAATTCAAACCAATAACAGTCGATATCTGCCCTATCATTACTGAAGCAACAACTGTATTAATCCTCTGCCCGTAATCCATAGCAGTATATACGCCGGGAATAAAACCTGATAATAAGAATATCACAATATAGTCGTTTATCATTTTAGTAATCTGTCCAAACACAACATATCTGATATTTTTCTTTGCCTGTGTTTCCAGCTTGAATCGTTTAAACGACAGCCTGCATTTAAGTTTAAAAAACAATAAGAAATTTACAACTATAAACTGCGCCAGATTACCCGCAAATACACCGATTGCCAGACTTAGAACTGAAAGTTTGCCTTTAAACAATAATACAAAACTAATAATTAAAATATTTTTCAGCATGTCCAATAGCATTGGTAAAGTGAAATATCTATATGAAGTAAAAACATCCAATATATACTGGTTTATGATTATAAGTAAAAAGGCCGGGATTATAAATCTTATTATTGCAATATTATTTTTAATATCATCAATACTGTATTTTAAGGTCAAGTCGAATAATTTGACAGGAAACAAAAACAATACTGTTAAAACAAGAGCGGCGCAAATAAAATAGATAAGATATATGTAAGAAATAAATCTTTTTGACTCATCTTCAGACCTGTTATTTCTAAGGTTTATCATGGATGGCACCATAACTGATTGATTTATTGTGTTTACAAAAGAAGTGACCAGCATAATCATGGATAAAACGCTGAATAGAACGTCAGTACTCCTTTGCATTCCAAAAGAATATGATATTACCTGAGATTGAGCTAAAGTCAATACTTTTGCTATTAAACTCAAAGCCATAGAAAAAATTATAGCTTTGTTAGTGCTTTTTATTTGCAACATTTATTTATTTCCTCTTTCTAAACATATCATACAATACCTGTGAAAAAGTGTGTTATTTTGCTTTATATTTATAAGCTCAAACAGCTCTTATATATCTAAAATTTTATAAAAAGCTTTTTTTATATCAATTATCCATCTTTGCCTTGAAAACTCATTTTTTAAGTCTTCATGAGCCTTACAGCCTATACACCGGCGGAGATCTTCATTTTTTATGAGATTAATAAGTTTTGTGGTAAATTCATCTGTATTCTCAGGTTCTATCAGGTACCCTGTTATACCGTCCTTGATAATTTCCGAAGGTCCCCCCGAATTATAAGCAACAAACGGCAAACAATGCCTGAACGCTTCTAATATTGTGTATCCGAAGGCTTCGCCTATAGATGTAAGCATACATATATCAGCTACTTGATAATAATCATCAACATTATTTACATGACCAGGCATCATTATATGCCCCGCCAATCCTTCACTCTCCACCACTGCGCTTATTTGTTCCTGCAATTCGCCTTGTCCGAGAAATACAAACATTACATCATTTCTTTGGGCAATAACCTTTTTACAAATTTCAACTGCAAGATCGTGCCTTTTTATATCTGTAAAAGAAGCAACCATAAGTATTAATGTCTTATTGTTATCAAGCCTTAGTTTCTTTTTCAAAGCTTCTTTTACATCCCTATCAGGCGCGGCAGACTCAATAAAGCTCAAACTGTTCTTTATTGTGATTACCTGCTTCCCCTTTGGGAGCGTTGATGAAATAAATCCTGAAACTGAAATAAAATAATCAATCGCAAATATGTAAAAAATTCTTTTTATTGCGGTAAATTTAGTTCCCAATGAATGCCAATGCTCATTTAAAACAGACTTTTTACCAAAAAGTTTTGCAAAAAATGAGGCATAATATCTTTCAAAGCCAAAATGAGTATAGACAGCGCTTATGTTATACTTTTTAAATACTCTGCGAAACAATAATATATTTGCTATCATATTATATTTGTCTATATTTCCGACAACAAATTCGACTCTATTCTTTCGCAGATATTTTACATATAGCGGTTCATCTAGTTTGTTTTCGCTCCTAACTTTCGCATAGCGATTATATTTTGAACTTATTTCAGGAACAAGCCATATAAATTTAATATTCGGATCTTTATCCGCAGACAATTCTATAAAGGATTCTTCAATCTGACTGTATGTGTCTGCGACAAATCCAGGAACTACTAATATATTCTTCATCAAAAAAGCCTCTCAATAACTTTTCGCAATATGAGGATATATTTATTTCAGAATTTATTTTCATTTGGGATATATTAAAGAATATATCTAAGAATAGATTAAAGAATTTGTAATATATTAGAATATAAACATTAATTAAGCTTTTACTCATAAAACGCATATCGTTCGTATTTTAAAAAATGTCAAGATTATTAGCAGAAATTAATCCTATCAGTGTTTCAGTTCGTAAATAAGCAAACAAAATCAAGTTACATTTTAAAAAGAAGCTTCTATAATCTAAATATTTATTCTTTTTCCCCTATGAAATAAAATTATATAAAATCATTATAAATACACGTTATTATTTTACATTAAAAATCAACGTATTGCAAGTTTCTATTCATATTGATTTATATTGATGTTTATTCATATCAAACATCAAAAAGTTATTATAAAATTATACTATATAAAAAGCAATTAATCTTTTACATTTGCCTATCACAAAATAACGTTAAAGCGTTCGTTATTTTGCTCCGTCAAATGTAAGATTAATAGTGCTTTTTATATATATAAGGTAGTATCAAAAAAATAACTGGTCAACTGGTCGTTTCAAAAACTTGATACAATGGGTTTTCATCACATAAACTTGAACAAGGAATTTTTTAAAACGCCCTTATTAAAATAAAAAAATTGAACTTGCAATATTTATATAATATAATAGCATTATATTACAATGTTTCAATAAAAACTGACAGATTAAATTATAATTCGATCATTTTTTCAACATTCATCCCTCAAAACAAATGATCGCAAAATTTGAAAATTAATAAGAGAAAATTAATAAGATATGTAAACTTATAGGAGCATATAAATTAATTATAAAATATAAAAGAGATATATAAGTTTTTTTAGTATTTTCTTGATTCACCATATAGATATCGAACCGTAAAGCTTTATATATGTACGTTTTGAAAAACCTATCTATAGATGTCAGCGCTAATCATGAATTGAAAATACTATTTAAGGGGAGATCAGTTATGAAAAAAAATCAATTACGTTTATCTCTGTTACTTTCATTAAGTATTTTATTAGTTTTAACTTCCTGCTTTCATAAAAATAATAACATTAAGGATCCATCGCTTGATTCAACAGATCAGACAACGTTTATCCCGAAAGTTGTTGATACTGTCTTATATAATCCATATATGGGATGGGTTCCTTGGGCTCATACCGGCAACAGTTACGCCAAACAACCCTTTAAGCTTGTTTTAGCTTCTATTACATGGAGAGAATTGGAACCAACAAAAGGAAACTATGATTTTAAATCAATTGAAACTAAAAATCAATTCAGTTATTGGCAGTCAAAAGGCGTAAAGATAATTCTACAGTTTAATATGGATTATCCCGACAGTGTAAAGCACATGGATATTCCGGATTGGCTTTATGAAGAAATAGGTCATGATGGAACATGGTACAATTACAATAATGAAAATACAAAGATGGGATTTAGTCCGAACTACAAAAATCCTGTTTTAATAGCATATCATAAAAAGCTCATACAAGCTTTTGCCAAACGCTATGATACAGATCCGAGAGTTTTCATGATTCTTGTTGGAAGCTGCGGTCATTGGGGCGAATGGCATACTACATACATACAGGATCATACCTTGCCAGGTGTATTTCCTCCCATACAGTATTCAGATCAATACGCTCAGCATTATGCAGATAACTTCAAAAATAAATTTCTGGCGATGAGATACCCAAGTCAAGTTGGAAAAGATAATAAAATGGGGCTTTTTAATAATTGTTTTGGAGATTATGATCAAACGCAAAGATGGTTTCTCGATTGGATAAATAACGGTCATACTGATTCTTACAATCCAGGCTATACACATCCCACAATGCCTGACTACTGGCTCAATGCTCCAGCGGGAGGCGAATTTGGATTTTACCCAGGCACAAAATTTCTTGAAGATTCGGCAATGACAGAAACTATTCGTCAGGCTAAAGAAAACCATATCAGCTGGTTAGGCCCGTGTTGTCCTGTTCATCTTGCTGTTGGAGATAGACTCCAACCAAATATTGATAAAATGATGAAGACTATTGGTTACAGATATGTAATCCAGTCTGTTTCGCATGCAAACAGCATAAAAGCTGGATACTCTTTGACTGTTGACATGGATTGGGCTAATAACGGAACCGCTCCTTTCTACTTTAACTGGCCTGTGGAACTCTCTCTTTCTGATTCAACAGGCAAAATAGTTGCAACCAATACTGATTCTGAAAGAAAAAGTATTGATTTAACATCACTTTTACCAGGTACCAAAAGCTTTACTTCCAGCATATCAATTCCATCAAATTTACCATCCGGACAATATAAGTTATGTGTTTCAATTATTGATCCGGAAACCAAAAATCCAGGAATAGCTTTAGCTATAGATGGTAAGAGAAGCGATGGAAGGTATACATTAAGTACTGTTAATGTGGTCGGAGACACTTCGGCTGTTGTTACATCACCTGGATTTTTTTTTAGTCCAATTAAAACTAATACGCCTACGCCAACATATATTAATGTTTCCTCATCAAGCACTCCTACATCATCTGCAATACCTACCGGCGCGATTACTATAACTCCAACAGCATCAACCCCTACTTCTACTGCTACTTCTACAGCTACTTCAACCCGGACGCCAACTGTTTCTCCAACAGTTACACCGACTGCAACGCCCTCAAGCAGCCAGACAAACAACACGCCAATTAAAATTGCAACAGCAAATCCTTCTGTTTATCCTGGCTCAACAGATAAAAAGCATATCAGTTTTACACTCAATAACAAAATGTATAAGGTGAATGATAAAGAATATATATTGGATACAGCGCCTATAATTTATCAAAATAGAATGTATATTCCGCTCAGAGGTTTTTCTGACTCCATTGGAGCAGAAATTTCTTGGATAAGTAATGAAAAAAGTGTTTTACTAAACTATGATAAAAAACAATTAAAACTTTGGATAAATAGAAACATAGCAACAATAAACGGAGCGACCGTTAAAATTGATAAGAACGATCCGAAGGTATTGCCAATTATAGTTAATCCTGGTCGGACAATGCTTCCGTTAAGATTTATAACTGAGAATTTGGGATATAAAGTAACATGGGATCCAAAAAACAAGACTGCTTTATTGGAAAGCGCGCCATAATCGAAAGCGCGTCGTAATCCTTGAGAGCGTAAGCCCAAATAACAAAAATCACCAACAGCGCTTATTTATATTAAAATTATTATTAACCTTCCATTTAGCAGCGCAAAATAACGAATGGATTTTACGATATCTTGCAATAGATAAATGTAAAAGACTAATTGATTTTAATTTAGTAAAAGCTGTTGGTGATAAAAGCTCTTAAAGTTTTGTTAGAAAATGCTAATTTTAAAGATTTTCCTTATACCACTGTATACATTTCTCAAGTCCATTTTCAACACTGATATCAGGTTTATATCCAAGAAATTCTTCCGCTTTTTTTATATCAGCGTTAGAGTGTTTTATATCTCCCTTTCTATCTGGGCCATGAATCGGTTTGATATCCTTCTTTAGAAGTTTGCAAATATTATTATATAAATCGATTAAATATACTCTACCGCCGTTTGCTATATTAAATACATCACCGCAGGCTTCAGGTCCTGCTACACACGCTTTCAGGTTAGCCTGAACGACATTATCAATATAAGTAAAATCTCTAGACTGCATTCCATCGCCATTAATCTTTGGAGCTTCATTATTAAGAAGCGCCTTTACAAACAAAGGTATAACAGCGGCGTATACAGAATTTGCGTCCTGCTTTTTGCCAAATACATTGAAGTAGCGAAGCCCAATCGTTTGGAGACCATATAACTCAAAAAAGTTTTTAGCATAAAGTTCATCGACCTTTTTGGTTATTGCATATGGAGAGAGCGGCTTTCCGACTCTATCTTCAATCTTGGGCAAATTTGGCTCATCACCATAAACAGATGATGAAGATGCGTATACAAATCTTTTTACGGAATTATCTCTCGCAGCAATCATCATATTTAAAGCGCCGGTTATGTTAACATCATTGGAAGTTCGAGGATCATCTATAGAACGAGGAACTGAACCAAGCGCTGCCTCATGAAGTACATAGTCAACACCTTTACAAGCTTTGTCACAAACATCAATATCTCTTATATCACCTTCAATTAATTGAAAGTTTGATTCTTTCAGCGCATTTTGTAAATTTTCTATTTTTCCTGTCGAAAAATTATCAAGAACACGGACTCTATGACCCATATTCAGCAAGTTTTCAACAATATTCGATCCAATAAAACCTGCTCCGCCGGTTACTAAAAAAAGACTATTTTGCGGAAAATTAATGTTCAATAAACTCATATTACAGCCTCCAATAAGCAAATGAGGAATTTATAGCTGCTTCTTTATCGTATATCCCCTTGACATCAATAAGAATGTACTTTTGATTTTTATATAATTTTTTAAGCTCATCAAGTGTCATTGACTTATATGAATCATGGTAAACAGCGACAATTACCGCATCATAATCAGCTTTATCAGCTAACTCTACCAGGTCTATGCCGTATTCATGTTTTACTTCTGACTTGTCTGCATTAGCATCACATACAGATACATCAATACCATATTCCTTCAGTTCGCTAATTATATCTATAACCTTTGAATTTCTGACGTCAGGGACATTTTCCTTAAAGGTTATACCCATTATCAGTACCTTGCTGCCTTTAATTTGTATATCATTTTTAATTAATTGCTTAACCGTATTTTCTGCAATATACTTTCCCATTCCATCATTTATTCTTCGGCCTGAGAGTATGACCTGAGGATGATAACCCAACTCTTCTGATTTATATGTTAGATAGTACGGATCAACACCGATACAATGTCCTCCAACCAAACCAGGCGTAAAGTTCAGAAAGTTCCACTTCGTGCCTGCTGCTTTTAGAACAGATAAAGTGTCTATCCCCATTTTGTTGAAAACTATGGAAAGTTCATTCATAAATGCTATGTTAATATCCCTCTGTGTGTTTTCGATAACCTTAGCCGCTTCTGCAACCTTTATGCTTTCTGCTCTATATACTCCTGCTTTTATTATTAATTCATAAATATTCGCTATTGTTTGTAACGCTTCTTCATCCATACCTGAAACAATCTTTGTTATATTTTCAACTGTGTGGACCTTGTCCCCTGGATTAATTCTTTCCGGAGAATAACCAATCTTGAAATCTTGTCCACATTTTAGCCCTGAAAATTTCTCTAAAATCGGCTCACACACCTCTTCTGTAACGCCAGGATAAACTGTAGACTCATAAACTACAATAGACCCCTTTGTAAGATTTCTTCCCACAATCTCGCTTGCGCTTTTTACAGGAAATAAATCCGGAGTCTTATCTTTTGCTATAGGAGTCGGAACTGCAATAATAAAGAATCTTGAGTTCTTTAGATCATTCTCATTGTGTGTAAACATTACATCAGTGTTTTTGAGCTTTTCATTGCCAATCTCTTTTGTAACATCAATTCCCTGCTTATACATTTGTACTTTTTTTTCGCTAATATCAAAGCCTATTACATTTGCCTTCTCCGCAAGTGTAACAGCAAGGGGCAGACCTACATACCCCAATCCTACAACAGTTATAGGTTCCTTTCTATCTCTTATACTTTCAAATAAACCTTTCACAAAAGCTACCTCCCCTTCAATACAACATCTAAAATAACTGTTATATTATATCATGAATTAAACAATAAATATATATCAATATTTATATGAATATCTTTACATGTTGCCGTTTATCTTACAGAATTTATCTATAGATAGATTGCTGTAAAATTAAAACAATTAAATCAACCTGAACAATAAATCAACCAGTACAAATAAAGCGTTAAACTATTGCTTCTTTCTATGTACTGGTTTTATTATGGTTTTATTTTAATAAGCTCCGCTTTTTCTAAAAATAACCAAAACTGTTTTTGAAATAATTTTCAAATCAAGCCATATTGACCATTCATCTATGTATTTCGTATCCAGTCTTACTACTTCGTCAAAATCCATTATGCTGCTTCTGCCGCTTACTTGCCATAAGCCTGTAATGCCAGGTTTGATACTTATTCTCCTTCTTTGATAGTTCTCATATTTGCTAACCTCATCTAAAGTAGGAGGTCTTGTTCCAACCAGACTCATTTCTCCCCTTAGCACATTTATAAATTGCGGCAACTCGTCAATGCTGGTCTTTCTTATAAAACTACCGACTTTGGTGATTCTAGGATCATTTTTCATTTTGAACATTAATCCGCCTTCAACCTGGTTGTATTTCTGTAATTTTTCTTTTTGATATTCTGCATCAGCACACATGGATCTGAATTTATAAAGCTTAAAAGTCCGCCCATTCAAACCAACTCTGTTCTGGGCAAAAATTGCAGGTCCCGGCGTATCTAATTTAATAGCAATAATTGCAACTATTGAGACAATACTTGTTAAAATAATACCAATAGAAGCTCCTATAATGTCAATAAGCCTTTTTAGAAACAATTGAGCTTGATTGAGTGAAACCGAATCAAAGGTAAGCATAGGCAGAGTTCCTACATTGCTCAGGTAAGTCTTAGCAATCTTAAGATCATAAAGATCAAGTATCATTCTAACCGTAAGTCCCATCTCTTCACACATAAGCACATACTTTTCAACTTCTCCAAGATAATCTCTTGGCAACGAAAATATTACCTCATCAACTGCATTTCTCTTGATTATATCCTCAAGTTCATTGATGCTGCCCAAATCAATTTGACCTTTAAGAGTTTTACTTCCATTTATTCTGATATAGCCCAGTATGTTAACGTTTATCTTACTTTTTTCAACATATTCGGTAAACCTTTTAGCATGTTTAGGAGCTCCAACAATAACCACTCTTGACACTCTATGTAGGCTCATATGTCTTTCCATCGCAGCATACTTGTATATGAATTTTTCTACAAGCAGCACAATCAGAACACAAGCGGTAAAAATTGCATATAGAGCTCTGCTGAATAAAGTCTCTTTTACAAAGAACATCATCGCCGCTAAAAACAAGTCGGAAATAAAAGCGGAAAAAAGCACAATTCTTAATAACTTATCATAATTATAAAATACTATCTTTTCATAGATTTTTGAATTTTCCATTATAAAAAGCCAGATCGGAACGTATACTATTAGAATCCACAAATATTCTTTTAATTCAAACAAGTGTGTATAACTTTTAGCGATAAAGTAAGATATTTCAAAAGTTAAAACTATGACAATCACATCTACAAGAGCTTGCAATATATGAGTTGCTGAAAAAATATTCGCTCTATGCATGACGTTCTCACTCCCTTTTTATACCAGAACACTCCAGTACATTATACAATCTAAAAAAAATAAAATCAAACTAATACAACATTTTCTCTATAAATGTAAATAACATAATTGATTGAGGACTTCCTAAATAATTATTCGTATCTGTAATACTGGTAATAAGCTGATCTATTATCTATTTTTGTAAGCACTGTTCCGATAATACTTGCATTAATACTTTCTAAAGCTTTTTTAGCCCTCTTAGCCATCTCAATCCTTGTCTGCCCACTAGCAAGTACTATAATAGAGCCATCGGCAATTGTAGAAAGAATTGCCGCGTCAGTAACTTGGCCAACAGGTGGTGTATCTATAAAAATGATATCGTAATCCGCCTTCAGCTGTTCAACAATCATTTTCATTTTACTTGAGCTCAAAATCTCTGATGGATTTGGCGGTATTGGACCACTTGTCAGGATATATAAGTTAGCTATTCCCTCTTTCTGTAAGACATTTATTTTTTTTATTTCCTTATCGTTAGCTAGAATATTTGTTAGCCCTTCATTATTTTTCAGTCCAAAATAGCTATGTACTTTAGGTTTTCGCAAATCTGCATCAATAACAAGAACTTTTTTACCTGATTGAGCTAAAGTAATTGCCATATTTACAGTGGTTACTGTTTTTCCATCTCCTAATGATGGACTGGTAACTATAAGGACTTTCATATCTTTATCAACACTCTTATACTGAAGATTAGTTCGAAGTTCCCTAAATGCCTCAGATGCTGCAGCTTTGGGATTATTAGTGGTTATCAGATTTTTAAGGTATTCTTCCTCAAGAACCTTATTATCTTTTGCCTTTTTCTTTCCTCTCTTACCACCTTCGAAAGTTGGTATTGTTCCAATTACATTTAAGTCTAATTTACGCTCAACCTCTTCAGGTTTCTTAAATGTATGATCAATAAATTCCATGAGATATATAATGGATACGCCCAAAATTAATCCTAACAAACCAGCTAATGCTACGTTCATTTTTTTGTTAGGTTTAATTGGGTCTGTAGGAATTTTCGCTGTATCAATAACTTTTACATTCTTTACCTCTATGATATCTGAAGCTAATTGCATTATAATTGTTCCAAGTTCATTAACAACATTACACGCTAATTTAGGGTCAGAATCATCATAGCTGATTTTAAATATTCTTGAATCCTTAACAGTCATTACATCTACATTATTCTGAAAGGTTTTAATATCAACTCCCAATTTTGATTGTATATTCTCTGCTACCAAACGCGATTTTAAAATTTCTCTGTAATCGACAACAAGCTGACTATTAACTTGTAAGTCCAATAGACTTAAGGCTCCGATTTTGTCCTTTTCCTTACCAAGAAATAGAGTAGTTTCCGCTCTATAAATTGGTTTTAGATAATATTTTGTTACTAAAAAAGCCACACCAGTTGAAAGAATCAAACAAATTAATAAAATATACCACTTCCTTAAAAGTAAAAATATTAATTCCCTAATGTCCACTTCCACAAAATCGCTGTTTTGCATTTGTGATTCTCCTTCTTCCGTTTTATGTATTTAATTAAATCAAAGGGTATGATTATTACCACTAACATTACACAAACACAATAAATCCTGAAATTTGCTCAAGCAAAAATAAGTATTATAATCTATTTTCGGATTTAATCATTAAAAATAAAGCTAAAACTCTATTACTAATTATAAAATTTCTAAGTTATTATCCTTTTGTTATCTATTGGGATCATTGAATTAGTAATTTAAAAGATTATTGAAGGTTATAACATATAAATAAATATTAATAAAATCAAATTATCAATTATATTTAATTTTGCATAGACTATGTAATATAGACATTTTTACATAAAAATATATTTAATAATTAATTATTTATTTTTATTAATATTTATTCTGATTTTAATATGTACAATCCCTTAACTATTGTCAAAATTGAGCTAGCTTCTTTTCTCTCTATATTTTAATACACCATATCATAGTTAATGAACCTTAAAATCCAAATAGCTCACTATATTTCATTATTAGTTGTTTTGCTCTTTCATAATCTGATCCTTGAGTTTGTTTTAAGTATGCTTTAAATTTCTGTTGTGCTTCATCTGTTAATCCATAATTAAAAATACTCTCAATATAACCAGGATCTATTCTTGAACAAATTCTCTTAATATCTGGAATATCAGCAGGATTTATTTGACCATTATACTCCCTTAATTTTACATCTATCCAACTTTCAGGCTCTTGACTTTTTGTGGGGCTAGCCACAGGAGCTGTTGAAGGAGTGGATGTATTATGTTGAGTAGTTTCAGGTACAGTTGGAGGCCTTGCAACAACAGTATTCTGTTGGGTTGATACAGGCTCAGGTGTTGGTTCAATGTTTATTTTCACAGGGTTATCAGGTGTATAGTCTGACTTAATTTCAATTGTATTTTGTTGAGTATAATCTGGTTTGATCTCTATAGTATTTTTCTGCTCATTTTCATTACTAATATAGTTAGTATCAGGCAAAGATACGCTTTGATTATTCTTAGATTGAGCAGGATCCTTTGAGCTGGTTTTAGTTTTTTCGTTTGTGAATAAATTCAAACCTTTTTGAACATTATTATCATATGTATTAGTGTTAACATTACTTGTAAATAAATTAGCACTCATTGAAGCGCTTGGCGTATGTAAAATAATTTTACTTGTATCTTGAACTTTTTCATCCTGATTGGAGGGTTCTTGCTTTTTGTCGTTTGTGGTATCAGTCCCGCCAGTTTTAAGACCTTCTTCATCTTTTACAGCGTTATCATTGGTTGTGCTTAATGAAACTTTATTAGTTGAGTTATCTTGTTTTCCATTTCCTTTACCAGATATAAATAGTATTGTTAAACCTGTAATTATAAAAACGACTGAGAATATAGCAATTATTAACTTCTTCATTACATTACCCCTCAAAAAACTCAAATTTCTACAAATCACAAGCATATATTGCTTGCCATTATTAAACGATTAAAAGTATCCTCAAAATATAGTAAATATCAGCATACTTTATAATTATCAAATAAAATTACGATTTTGTCAAACCTAATATATATAGCGAATAACTCGTAATATTAGATTTCGATGCTTTTGCTTTAATATTTCAGAAAATACTTAAAAAATATTTATTAGCCTTTTAATTATTTACCCAAGGCGCTTTTCGTTGAAGATTATTACATAACTTTTTTGATGTGATTTTTTTCCGCAATTGAGAATTGATTATAAAATGATATGAATTTTTAAATATACTTTATTATCCAAAACAAATATTAAAATCTCGAATGTTACTTTTCATACATTTTTTATTCTAATTCTATAGTTTATATAAAAAGCACTATTAATATTACATTTGACGGAGCAAAATAACGAACGCTTTAACGTTATTTTGCGATAGGCAAATGTAAAATATTAATTGCTTTTTATTTAGAAGCTGAATAACCTTCTAAGAAAGTGTCTTCTACTTCCAACAGGCTCTAACACTTCTATATCCTGATTATTAAGCAAACGCATTGGATTTGACCGTACAAGTTTTTCAGCATTTTCACATCCTATTATATTCGACAAATCATTTATAAATTCCTGCTCTCCTTTGAATCTTTCATTAACATAATGCGTATCTGTAGCAATAAAATGCGCCAACCCCTTCTTAAGCAGTTCAATTGTGAAATGTTTGACTGTACTGCCATAACGGCCAATCAAACTATCATGATTTACTTGAATTAGGACCCCGTTTGAAATATATTTTTCAATTAACTTGTAATCTAAATTAATTTTGCTGTTTCTTTCAGGATGAGCAAAAATTGGCGTATACCCCTCAAGTTGAAGTTTATAAAAAATATCTTCCATATAAATTGAAATATTATTTAAGGAAGACTCAATAAGTATATACTTCGTATCACCTAAGGTCAATATTTCCTTTGAATTGATAAGATTTATTAATTCCGGTGTAAGGAATACTTCCATCCCATGTCTTATTTCAAGTCCGAGCGATTTTTCTCTTAACAAATCATTCAATTGCTTTACCATATCAATTACTACTTTTCCATGTGTCTGGTAAGCGCTGTCTAATATATAATGGGGTGTTGCTATTATTGTGTTGATTCCTTTATTCTTTAACATTTTGCATGTTTCAATTGATTCTTCTATGGTTTTAGGACCATCATCTATACCCCATAGTACGTGACAATGGATATCAATCATTTAATCACCTAACATTTCTCAAATATAACCTATAAGGGACAAATCCGCCTGGCTAATTACTCCGATGCTAAGAAATGTCCCTTTATATGTTTTAAAGCCTAATTAATATTTATCTTTTCTGATATTAGTTTTTTGCAGTAAGAGTAATGCATTTATCAATAATTGTCATTACTTCTGCTCTTGTTATTTTCTTATTTGTTCTAATTGTATTATCAGTCTTATAGCCTTCAAGTATTCCAACTTCAACTGCTTTCGCAACATATCCAAGCGCCCAGTTCGGAATTTCTTTTGTATCTTTAAACTTGAGAGCAGGCTTTTTAGATGCTTCATACTTAAATGCTTTCATAGCCATTACAAAGAATTCTGCGCGGGTAACTTTATTATTAGCCTTGAATGTCTTATCCGTATAGCCAGAAACGATACCTTTATCTATCGCTGCTTTAATATATCCTCTAGACCACTCAGGTATTGATTTTAAGTCTGCAAAGTTAAGTTTTGGATTCTTAACTGGGTCTAATCCTAATGCTTTAACCAGTGAAGTAACAACTTCCGCTCTGGTCATATCCGAATCAGGTTTAATTGTTCCGTCCGGATAACCAGATATTGCTCCGTTTTCAACCATACTTATTATTCTGTCTTCAGCCCAGTGACCATAAATATCTCCATACGGTCCGAATCCAGGTTTAACTTGTGGTGGTTCAATTACGACTTTATCTAATCCTGGTACTGCTATAACCACATACTTAACTTTTGATTTATCTAAAGCTGTTACAGTATAGAACACAGGATTATTGAAGTTCTTCTTAACACCTGACTGAGGATTTATTGACGCTCCCTTAAATTCAATAACTGGTTCTACTTTTTTCAAATCTGTTCCAAGTGGAACTTGAACAAATATTGTATGTATCTTTTCAAATATTATACCTTTTGAGTTTGGTATTCCTTTAAAGCTGAAGGATGTTATTTGTTTTGTTGAAGCGCTCGGCGCAACAGTTGGCGCAGCAGTAGCTGTAGGTGTTGCTGCTTTTGTCGCTGTCGCTGTGGCAGTAGCTGTCGCAGTAGCGGTAGCAGTAGCTGTTGCTGTAGGCAAACTTTGATTTGAGTTCGAGTTTGAGTTTGATGAACTCTGTGGCACAGGTGTTGATGTTGGTGTAGGTGATACTGTAGGCGATACTGTAGGCGATACTGTAGGTGATACTGTAGGTTCTATTGATGGCTCAACCGATGTAGTTGGCTCTACTGTTGTTGACGGTTCTACTGTTGCTGATGGTTCTACTGTT
>JAUZPS010000109.1 GCA_030705945.1 Bacillota bacterium | reverse complement strand
ATAGGCCTCCTGTGTTGTAATTCATTAATAGAACATGTGTTCTGTTAGATTATACAAAAGAATCAATATAATGTAAAGTGTAAAATATTATATTACCCAGTTAACAATATTTTACAAATACTAAAATTTTATATTTTTATTCATTAGAATTTATAAAAACTAATTCTCCCCATTTAAGATCTGCAACTTTATGCAAGGAGAGAGATTGTCAATACACGTTCTAATTTATTTAATTTATAATGCGAAAGACGCAAGACTTACTTTCATAAAAAGTTAACTTTCTGTTTTGCCACGTCTGCCAGCAGACCTCTGTTTCTTAACATCTGTTTGTTTGCTAAGAAGAGATTTGGCTACGGCTTTAATAGCGGCAATATCATCTGTAGAAAGCTCTTTAGATACTCTATAGGCAATATTAGCCCAGTCGCTGTCTTTCTCATACATTTCCTTTGCTCTTCGTAAAATATCAACGACATTTCCTTTGTCATCACGGAACACCTTTTCAGTATAACCGGAATGGTCAATCGTTTCTTCAATATATCCTGCCTTTATCATAAGGTCTTCATATGATATATCGAGATGTGGCGCAAGCGCTTTTAAAACAGCGGGAGTTGGATTTTTTCTTTCTCCAGATTCAATTCGCCACACTTCAGTATTGCTAATACCTGCTTTATCCGCAAGCTGACGCTGAGACATGTTTTTTTCATTCCTAAGAAACTCAATATATTTTCCTAATTCACTTGACATTTCAGATCACCTCAATTCTAATTATATACCATTGATTACGTATAAGCAACACAAACATAAAAATCTCAAATAACTATTGACGATGAGTGACGACGCATGGTAAAATAATAATGTAACCAAGAAGTGACGATGATATGTTTTAGTGATGCTGCTTATATGATCATAATATTTTCGGTTATGACAATAATACAAAAGATTGGATGTTATGACTAATCTGGGCTTACGACATTTTACAAAATTTATTTATTGACAGATTTTGATGTGGCCGGTTTTCGATGAAGTACTTCTAACATAATGAATGGGATTAGAAATTTGTTATCTAAAAAAAATATCGTTAATAGGTTTCCCTTTAAGCAACAATGGGTGAGTAATAAATTTTATAGAAAAATTAGAAGAATCAAGAGTATCAGAAAATTATAAAAATCTGGAGGCGGAGCTTTATGGATACAATGAAATATGTGGAATATATGTTGAAAAATTACACCGAGATTAAGACAGACATAGAGTTACTGAAGTTCGATCTAGAATGCTTTGAAGGCATAAAACATGAGGAGACAATTGAAGACCTTACGTTCTCGCATTCCAATAATGAACGGGTTCAGACATCAGCTCTTGCCGACAGGACTTCGAAGGTTGCTATGATTTACAAACAAGTTACTGCGAGACTCAATAAAGAATCAATTAACGAAATCAAAAGAAAAATATCCTTAAATGAATTTGAAATATCCCGACTGGAATATTGCGTCAGAAAACTAAAAATACCAATTGGAAATATAATTGAGGACCTGTATTTTAATAAGTTGAGTATGGATAAGATATGCATAAAAGCTTCTGTGAGTGAAAGAACCGTAAACAGATATAGAAAAAAGGGTTTGGAAGAATTAGCCGATATGTATGAAAAACGAAGGCTGGCCATTTAAATAGCGGCTTTTTATGAAAGGAGGCGCCAAAATATGAGGGGATAATCATAGGTCTTATAATGAAGCTTGGAAACTTTTGTGATTGCAAGAAGATTTTTAAATTCCTATTAATATTTTATTAAATTTCTGAATACTTTAAAAGGAGTTATTTCATAGCGATTTAAATGATCGGTTATTGTTAGTCTCTGACATTTTGCTATCCCAGAACAGATAATAGCATCTTATCCAGACGTTTAGCCCAAAATTGCTGATAATATAGAAAATAGAAATAACTGCCTAAATATCAAGGAGGTTTACAAAGAAATGAATGTGGAACAGAAAGATCCTAGTGTGCAATACATTGTATCAAAACACCTTTTGAAGCAGTTATTGTATGAAGGGATGATAACAGAAGATGAGTTTAATCGTATAAATGAAGAAAATATAAAAAACTTTGAACAGTAGGACTTATTTGTATTTTTTTATCTGAGATAGCAAATGGAAAAACCTATCTTAGTTCTATATCTTTAACATAGTGGAGTAACAATAATTGTTTATCAATGATGCCACCTTAATACTTATTTTCTATAATTATCCTAAAGCAAAAAGTTTGCAACATTTAACTTGCTGCAAACTTTTTGCTTAACTTTTACTTTGTTTCAAAATCACATGTGACTACTGCGGTTATCTCTTTATTGAGGCTTGAGATATCGCTTATGCCTGAATCGGAAACTTCTGTGGAATATTGCGGTGTAATCTGAAACACACCCATCTTAGCTGATTTCAAGTCTCCAATTTTTGTTCCTGTATTTAAGGCTATCTGTTCAGCCCTGTTTTTGGCGTCCTTTGTAGCATCAGCAAGCATGCTGATTTTAAGATCGGCAATTTTTGTGTAATAATACTGAGGCGGTTGAGATTGGAAGCTTACACCATCGTTAATGAGCTCGGTTGAATTTCTGGATATTTCCGCTATCTTGTCAACTTCTCCTGATTTAACTTCTACCATCTGATCCAGCTTATAGCCAATAAGATTATTTGAATATCCGCCGTTGGGAAGAAGCTCATAAACATTTGTTGTTGTTATAGCTGAAACGGTAAAATCCTTTTCTGTCAAGCCGGCTTTTTTTAAATAGTTTAGTACCTTTTGGTTGTCGCTTTTTAATGTATTAAATGCAGCTCCCAATGTAGGTGACTGTACTGTAAAATTTCCTCTCCACACGATAAGATCTGATTTTATCTGTTTCTTGGCAGAACCTGTTACGGTTATAAAATTGCTGCTTTTGATAGTTACTACACCTTTTATTACAAGGAAGGAAGAAACCACTAATCCTAAAGCCAGAATCAGGCTCACAACCAGCCCTGTCCACAGAAATATGGCTTTTGAATTTCTTTTTTGTTCGTCCATTATTAACACCCCTTATATATTGTTTGCGAATGTAAATATCACAACCATTATCTATAATATATACTTTTGTTAGGAATAAAGAATTACAGAAAGGTTAAATATGTTTACAAATTAGTAAAATGTGAGGAGTGGGGTTCATATAGAAACCTATAAATGACGGGCAAGAATTTATTATTAATCACAATAAATTTGAGCTAACTACAACCTGAAAGTCTACAATTGAGCTCGTTTATACTGAAAATTTTGCATAGATATATTAATTAGTCAGTATCAAAAAGACTTGTATACTGGGCGTTTCAAAAACCTGAAATAATGAGTTTTCATCATACAAAACTTGAATAAAGAAATTATTGAAACGCCCTTAATTAAAATTATTTCTTCATCCCTGTATAAATAAGAATAGCATCTCTCAAAAATTCAGCTGTGCCAGGTTGTTCTTTATCATAATAAGCTGTGAACCTTTCATCATCCACATACATCTGAGCAACACCAGCATGAGCTTCTTTAGTGTAACTGTTCCAAAAGTAGCTTAGCCATTGGCGATGAAGATCTGCTGCTTTCTGCGCCAACTCGCCTGCAGGATCGCCGATTTTGAAGGCTTCATTCAGGGTGCTAATCACTAAAGCGCTTAACTTTTCAACTTCAGCATATTGCTGCTCAGTCATTCCTTTAATTTTAGCATTGGATTTATCCACTTGTTCATCACCATATTTTTTTCGTATTTCTTCACCATACTTTTTCTCATTATCATCAATTAATTTTTGCTTAAATCCTTCAAATTTTTCCTTATCACTCATTTTAATTCTCCCTTCTGATGCCACTATCGTCTTATCGACATTGGCAATCAATAAATCCAATTGGTCACGTTTTGCCAGGAGCTTTTCACGATGTTCTTTGAGCGCGTTGACACTGTCAAATGTTGGCGATACTATAATCTCTTTGATGTTTTCGAGGCTTATTCCAAGCTCCCGGTAAAAAAGTATTTGCTGCAGCGTGTCCACTTCTGCTTTCCCATAAATACGGTAACCAGACGAATTGATTCTTGCCGGCTTAAGAATACCAATCTCATCATAGTACCGCAGTGTCCTTGTACTGACGCCTGCCATTATTCCAAGCTTTTGTATTGTATATTCCATGTTCTCGCCTCCTGACAATATAAATATACACCTTAACGTAACGTCAATGTCAATAAAAAATTATTGCTGTTTTTTATATAAAACTTTAAAGTTAATGTAAAATCTTTTTCGCAACTTATATATATAAAAAGCAATTAATCTTTTACATTTGCCTATCGCAAAATAACGTTAAAGCGTTCGTTATTTTGCTCCGTCAAATGTAAGATTAATAGTGCTTTTTATATAGCTAGGGAGTTTCAAAAAATTCCTTGTTCAAGTTTTGTATGATATAATGGGTTTTAGTCATATAAACTTGAACAAGGAATTTACTGCTAAGAGTCAAATACATTCAAAAGATTTCTGATTTGTTTAGGTATCTTCCTTTGCAATAACTCAAACACCATAACAGGCAGGTGATAATAATATCAATTTATGGTAAAATCGTAGAAGTAAATAAACTTTACGAGGCTGAAAAAAATATCATGTTCTCGCTCATGAACAAATACTATGATAATATGATGAAAACAGCGTTCCTCAGGGATTTGGACGAAAAGGACTACTGTATTCTTCTTTATAATAAAGATGGTGAAATAAAAGGGTTCTCCACACAAAAACTAATGGAAGTAAAATTGGAAGAAGAAACGATCCGCGGAGTATTCTCGGGTGATACTATAATAGACAGGGATTATTGGGGAAGTCTGGAGCTTTATAAGGTGTTTGTAAGGCATTTTATAACATTTGGAAGAAAGTTTGATAAATTTTATTGGTTTCTTATATCAAAAGGTTATAAAACATATAAAATTCTCCCTGTATTTTTAAATGAGTATTATCCAAATTATAAAATTGCAACACCACCATATGAGCAATCAATAATGCATGCTTTAGGTAAGGCAAAATTTCCTGATGAATATGACGAAGATAAGGGAGTTGTCTGTTACAAGAAAGGCAAAGACAGGCTTAAGGAAGGTATTGCAGATATAACGGAGCAAAAACTTAAAGATAAGCATATAGAGTTTTTTAATAAAATAAATCCGGGTTACATTAACGGTGACGATGTAGTATGCCTTGCAAGCCTTAAAGCGGATAACCTTAACAAAACTGCAAAGCGGCTGTTATTTTCAGTTAAGGAATGATTGAAAAATTACTTCCGATTCTGAGCGTGTGTTCACGAGCTAAGGGCGTTTCAAAAAAATAACTGGTTAGCTTGGCGTTTTAAAACTTGAACAATGGGCTGGTGGAGAAAATGTTCGAAAGCTTGATGTGTTATATAATCAATTCAGTCTGCTGCCTTTTGTACAGAAATGAGTACAGAAGCTTTGTCAAGTCTTCAAATATTGATAAGTTACAAGAGAAAAAGCTCTTTGAAATTATTGATACCAATTCAGCCTGTGAGTATGGGAAAAAATATGAATTTAACAATATTAAAAGCATAAGCGATTTTCAAAATAGGGTTCCGCTAACAACTTATGAGGATTATGAAGCATATTTAGAAAGAATTAAAAAAGGAGAAAAAAATATTCTCACTCTAGAGGATGTTTTGCTTCTTGAGCCTACAAGCGGGTCTATTTCAGCATCAAAGTATATTCCATATACAGCTTCTCTGAAAAAGGAATTTCAAAAGGCGTTAAAGCCCTGGATTTATAATTTATATACTGAAAATAAAAAAATTAAATGGGGAAAAAGCTATTGGTCAATTACTCCCGCGACTGCTAAAAAGAAGTTCACGGAAGGTGGTATACCGGTAGGGTTTGAGGAAGACAGCGAATACTTAGGCGGAATTGAAAAAAGGCTTGTTGATATGATATTTGCAGTTCCAGGATCAGTTGCTAAAGAGAGCTGCATGGATGAATTTTATTATAAAACAGCGCTGAATTTGCTTAAATGTAGAAACCTTACCCTGATTTCAGTCTGGAACCCTACTTTTATGCTTCTGCTATTGCAATATATTCAGGATAACTGTGATAGACTGTGTGAGGATATCGCTTTAAAAGATAAAAAAAGAGGCAGTCAATTAAGAAAGCTTATTACTCAGAAAGAATACAATAAAATATGGACTAAGCTCGGAATAATAAGCTGTTGGAGCGACGCTAACGCTATGGAATATGCTAAAAGGCTGAAGGACCTATTTCCAGATGCGTTGATACAGCCAAAAGGACTTTTAGCAACCGAAGGCGTTATTTCCTTTCCGATTATGAATGAAATGGGAGCAAGGCTTTCGGTATACTCTCATTTCTATGAGTTTTTGTCCATGGAAGACAATAAAATTTATCTTGCGCATGAACTTCAAAAGGGACATGAATATTCGGTGATAATTACGACATCAGGCGGTTTTTACAGGTATACGCTCAAGGATATAATAACAGTTTCAGGCTTTAGCGGCGTATTTCCGTTGATTAAATTTGTCGGAAAACAGGATAGAGTTAGTGATATGTTTGGTGAGAAACTTAATGAAATCTTCATAAGAAACTCAATTGAAACATCTGGCATAGAAGCTAGTTTTTATATGCTTGCGCCTGAAAAGGACAGATATGTCCTGTATATTAAATCGGATAAAATACTTAATAATTCTGATGGAGCGCTAAGAGAAATAGAGGGGAAGCTAAGAGAAAATTTCCATTATGATTACTGCAGGAAACTGGGGCAGCTTAAGGAACTGAGAATTTATAGACTGACCGGCAATCCTGAAAATGAATATATAAATGAATGCGTGAAGAAGGGGCAAAGATTAGGAGATATCAAGCCTGTTCATTTGTCCTTAAATGGCGGATGGGACAGAATATTTAAGGGGGAATACATTTGAAAATAGCATTTTTGGCTCCGGCAGGGGCGATGCACAGATTTAAAGGAAGTTTCAAAAAGTCCCTGCATTATGCTCCGCTGACACTCACGACTCTGGCGGCTCTTGTGCCGGAGGAATTCAACGCGGAAGTTGTGATACATGATGAGACTGCAGGTAAAATTCCGCTGCAGTTGGATTGTGATATTGTCTGCATCACATGCATCACTGGTACATCTTCTCGCTGTTACGCTTACGGGGATTATTTCAGAAGCATGGGAAAAACAGTTGTATTGGGCGGGGTTCACCCAACACTTATGCCGGATGAGGCGGCGCAGCATGCTGATGTCGTAATGGTTGGTTTTTCTGAGCAGACCTTTCCTCAAATGCTGAGGGATTATGTAAGCGGCAATCTAAAATCAAGGTATATCCAGGGGCATGACTACACCATAGAGAACAGACCTATACCAAAGCGTGAGCTACTCAATAAAAAAAGGTATGTGACCATGAACAGCGTTGAAGCAATACGAGGGTGTTCGCTTCCGTGCACCTTCTGCGCTTTCCCGGCGGCTTTTGGTAAAACTGTTTACAAGCGTCCTGTAAAGGAGGTTATTGCCGAGATTGAGGCTCTAAACTCAAAAGAAGTTCTGTTTCCGGATGTAAATCTGATCGTAGACAGGGCTTATGCGATTGAACTTTTTACCGCGATGATTCCACTTAAAAAAATATGGCTGGGATTGGTTACATCATCAGTGGGAATTGATGACGAATTGATTGAGGTCTTCGAAAAAAGCGGGTGTAAAGGCTTATTGATAGGCTTTGAATCCATAAGCCAGTCGTCACAGAGTTTTATTAAAAAGGGCGTAAACAAGGTTGTGGAATACGGCGAACTCATGAAAAAGCTGCACAACGCAGGAATATTAGTACAGGGCTGTTTTGCTTTTGGAGGGGATGATGAGGACACTACTGTTTTCGAAAGAACGGTAGATATGGTAATTAAGACCAAGATTGACCTGCCAAGGTATTCAATACTGACGCCTTTCCCGGGAACACTGCTCTATAGACAGCTTGAAGCAGAAAACAGAATAATTGAGCGCAATTGGGCTATGTATGATGTAGAGCATTGCGTGTTCAAACCCATGAAAATGACAAAGGAAGAGCTGGAATCAGGTATAGAGTGGGCATGGAGGGAAACCTACAAATACAAATCGATAATTAAAAGACTGGGAATAAACAATCCAAATCCATTATTGGCATTACCTGTTAATTTTGGATACAGGGGTTACGCAAAAAAGTTTTCTATTTTTACAAGAGAGGTTATGACCGATAACAGCGATATTCCAAGCCCTTCAAATAATATAGGAATGTTGAAAAGATAATTTAAATGATATTGAAGATGAAGCTTAGAGGTTAAAGGATGAAAATAACATTTATTTTGCCTGCCATAGGAAAAAAACAGGGTGAGAAATATATTGGAACATGGAAGATGGAACCATTGACGATCGCTGTTCTGAAGGCTCTTACGCCTAATGAATTTGAGACGGAACTTTATGACGACAGGATAGAGCTTATCAATTATGAAACGGATACTGATTTGGTCGTAATAACTGTTGAAACGTATACGGCGAGACGAAGCTATTTGATTGCTGAGGAGTTTAAGAAAAGGGGTAAGCCAGTTGTAATGGGAGGCTACCATGTTACCTTACTTCCTGATGAGGCAGCTATGCAAGCGGACGCAATCATTATCGGAAATGCGGAGAAAGTATGGGGCAGGCTCCTTGAAGACTTCAAAAGCGGATGCATGAAAAAGAAATATATAGGGGAAGTAGCATATTCAAATGTTCTCCCCGATAAAAGCATTTTCAAAGGCAAGAAATACCTGCCTGTATCTTTGGTGGAGACAGGGCGGGGCTGCTGCCATTCATGCGAGTTTTGCGCAATCTCCGGCTATTACAACTGTAAGTATTATAAAAGGGACCATTCCTGTATAATAAGTGATATAGAGCAAAATGCGCATAAGTATTATTTTTTTGTAGATGACAATCTAGTTGCAGATAAGAATAACGCCAGGGAACTTTTTGCAAAGGTTGAGCCTTTGAAAATCAAGTGGGCAGGTCAGGGAACTCTTTCCATGGCTAAAGACGCCGAACTCTTAAAAGGTATGAAAAGAAGCGGCTGCGAGCTTATATTGATTGGCTTTGAGTCTTTGGAAGAAGAGAGCCTGAGGCAAATGAACAAGTCATGGAACATAGTATTAAAAGAACGGGATGAACTGGTTAAGCGTATACATGATGCCGGAATAGGGATTTATGCCACGTTTGTTTTCGGATATGACGGAGATACAGCTAGGACTTTTCATGATACGGTTGAATTTGCGAAGAAGCATAAATTCTACACAGCTGCGTTCAATCATTTGCTTCCGTTTCCCGGAACAGCTTTATATGAAAGATTGAAGGCGGAAGACAGGCTTCTGTACGATAAATGGTGGCTTGACGGGAATTACAAATACGGTGAACTTGCATTTAAGCCAAAAAACATGCCCCATGAGGAATTGAGCAGGTTGTGCAGGCTTTCAAGAAAGGAATTTTCAAGCCTTCCAACGGTTTTATCAAGAGGTCTTAGCAGCATGAAGCGGTCAAGCCCTTTGATGTGGTCTCTGTTTTGGGCTATGAACTTAAGGCTTGGAGAGGAAATAGACGAAAAAATGAATGTTCCTATAGGGAGGAATCTAGATGAGCTCCCCAAATAACAGATTTGAGTTCGGACTTGCGACAGAGAATGACAGCAAGGAGATACTTGGAATATATGAAAGCGGTGAATTTACCGGTGGTATTTCCGTACTTTATACCAGAAGGCCTGATCCATACAGATCCCTTATGCTTGAAGGGGAAAAGGTAGTTCTGCCGATTATCAGGGATAAAGAGAGGGGCAATATATGCGCCATTGGCTGCTGTGTCATAAGAAAGGCTTATATTAACGAAAATATAAAAAATGTCGGGTATCTCACAGGACTTAAAATTCTTCCTGAATACAGAAGGCGTACACCCTATATATCAGAGGTATACAAGTTTTTGCATGATGAGACCCGCGAATTCGTTGATATTTATTATACAACCATTCTGGAAGAAAACATTACCGCGCAGAAAATGCTTGAAAAGAAACGTAAGAACATGCCTGAGTACAAGTATCAAGGAAATTATACCGTTTACTGTTTTGCGACGGGCAAAAAAGGATTATTTAATGGCGTGAAACCGAAAAGTGTTTTTAGAAATCCGGAGTATCTTTTGGAAAAAGGAAATACAAAGGGACTCAATGAATTCTACAATGAAAATTTAAAATCCTGTGATTTTTCTCCTTCAGGCATTGATTTAGCTGGTTTGCAAAGTGAAGATATTTTTACTTTAAGAGATAAGAATAATGATATAGTCGCTGCTTGCGCTGTTTGGAACCAGCAAAGTTATAAACAATATATAATAACAGGCTACAATGGTATATTCAAATACATAAGCAAGTTTCCAACACGATGGTTGGGCTATCCATCTTTTCCGAAAGAAAAAACATCCGCAAATTACGCGTGCATAGCGTTGTTTTGCTCAAAGGTTGATGATTATGGATTGCTGGAGGAATTTATAAGAAAAGTAGCTCAAGAATCAAGTAAATTTGATTTTATAATGTATGGACTTTTTGAAAATAATCCGATGAATGTAGTATTACAGAAAATTAAGCACGTTAAATACAGAAGCAAGGTATATTTGGTGGACTGGGAGGAGCCTGTTATTAATATTGGGAGCAGGCCGATTAATCTTGAAGTCGGACTTTTATAAGGGCGTTTCAAAAAATTCCTTGTTCAAGTTTATACGACGAAAACCCATCATATCGGGTTTTTGAAACGACCAGTTGACCAGTTATTTTTTTGATACTATATAAAAAGCAATTAATCTTTTACATTTGCCTATCGCAAAATAACGTTAAAGCGTTCGTTATTTTGCTCCGTCAAATGTAAGATTAATAGTGCTTT
>JAUZPS010000108.1 GCA_030705945.1 Bacillota bacterium | reverse complement strand
AACTAAAGAAATACCCTATTTAAGGGCGTTTCAAAAAATTCCTTGTTCAAGTTTATATATCGAAAACCCTTTATATCAAATTTTTGAAACGACCAGTTGCTAAGTTTTTTTTGATACTACCTATATAAAAAGCACTATTAATCTTACATTTGACGGAGCAAAATAACGAACGCTTTAACGTTATTTTGTGATAGGCAAATGTAAAAGATTAATTGCTTTTTATATAATTGACTTTAGATTCTTTATTTGAGGAGGCATTTGATTTGCTCAGATTTGTCCGCGACAAAAAGGCGCAAAATATTCTCAGTAAATATACGACAGATATTATATTCATTATCCTTGTCTTGTTTATAGTGATTAAACCGCCAATTATTGAGGGCAAATTACTTATACTTACCTTTTCTGTTCCTTTTAGCATCCTTATATTTGCTGCAAAGTACTGGAAAAAATTCTCACATTCCAAATTATTAAATTATTCGCTTTCATTTTTATCCTTTATTTTATATATCATAAACATGAGGATTTTTAAATTTGATATTGTTTATTTTAGATCTTTCTTGAACGATAACTCTGTTCTAGCTATTATTTATTACATGATTTTGAGCGAAGTTATTTCAGTTACAATAATTGGTTTTATTATTGCGTATGAGATAGATTATCTTAAAAGTTTCCGGCCTGCAGAACAAGTTTTTGGCATCAGACAAGGCATGATCATTAACGCAATCACTTTATGCGTTATATTCAAACTTTTCCGTCATTTAATCGCAGAAAGGGACAAATTCAAGTGGCTTAGCAAATCAGACTCATTAACTCCGGCTGTTTCCATGTCTCATGCACTTGAGACTGGTCAGGGATGGATTTCAGATGGCTGCGCCATAACTCTCATAATCATCGATACCGACCGATTTAAGCAGATAAATAATACATATGGACATTCTGCTGGCAATAAGATACTTATACAGGTTGCCCAGGTTTTAAAAGAAGAAACTAAAGAATATAACAATCTTATTGGAAGAATGGGTGGAAATGAGTTTATTGTAATAATAAAAAAGGATAAGAATGATAATATAATGCCCGGTTTTATAAGTCGAAGACTCTATAATACATTAAAAAATAAATTATTTATTCTAGACCCTGAAATTGATCCGATAAAGCTATCATTTGCAATTGGAGAAGCTCATTCCCATGGAGACAAAAACGAAAATATAGAAAAACTTTTACATAACGCTGAAAAGAATATGTTTTTAAATAAGTTCAAAAACATAAGAGGAAGCATTTATAACAAACAAGAACCTCCTAAGCTTACAGATGCAGGCTACGACCTGTTAAATGTCCTAGCCGAAAAGGATATGTACACCTTCGTTCACTCGGGATATACAGCATATTACGCCAGATTATTGGCAAAAGAACTTGAGCTGTCATCAGAAATTATTGATGAAATATATACTGCCGGTTGGCTTCACGATATCGGCAAAACGTTGATTTCAAGTGACATAATTAGAAAATCCAGCAAATTGACCGAAAAGGAATATTCAGTTATGAAAACCCATGTTTCCTATGGTTTAAGAATTTTAAGCCAACTAGATTTATCTGAAAGAATAATCAATGGAGTACGCTGCCATCATGAACATTGGGATGGAACAGGTTATCCTTCCAGGTTATCAGGTTCTAATATTCCAATTGAGGGTCGAATTGTTAAAATAGCCGACTCTTACTCGGCTATGATAATTAAAAGGGTTTATAGAAATACTTTATCCATTGAAGACGCATTACTTGAACTAAAATCCAAAAGCGGCATACAATTTGACCCCTATCTGGTATCACTATTTACAAATATCTTAGAGGCTTCTGACGCTTCATAAATGTTTGTGATTTTTAAAAATATAATTTAGGTTTGGTCACTTTGGTCTACATATTTTGCGCTAAACATTTTACATCACTTTTAATCCATATGAATACTTTCATAGATAGGTCTAATTTCTTCTTTAAAATAACTGCCTATTTTTACAACCTCATTCATAACGGTTTTAATTCCAACCTCAGAGACATACCAGTTATGCTTATTTATGCCTTTATAGTCTTCAACCGTTGAAACAAAAAATCTGATATTTGATGGAAACCTTGCTTGATATGTCAATAAAGCCCTTCTAGAGTGGTACTCTTTGCAAACAAGAATACAGTTTGCTAAACTCAGCTTCTTACTTTTAATTAAGTTCCATGAAAAAACGGCATTTTCAAAGGTATTTTTCGCGTTCTCCTCAAGAATAACTACATCCCTGCTAAGTCCCTTGTCCATCGCTACGTCGAGCAAATATTCACTCTCGGATCTGAAATCAGGTATTAATTGATTATATCCGCCTGATACCAGAATCAGAGGCGCCATTTTGGAATTAATCAACTCGACTGCTCTTATCATCAGTTCCTTGCAATCGCTTCCCGGAATAAGAATTATGTCGGAAGGAACCAATTCAGATTCCACAAATATAAAATCGCTGATAAAATCAAATGGCAGCCCGCCTTTACTTTTTTCCATAGACTTTATCCAAAAATTCAAAAATTCTTCTCATATATTCTTGAGGATCTTTCTCATAACTTCCCACATGTTTTGCTCCTGCTACTCTCCAGAATGTTATATTGTTTATATTGATCTTCTTATACGCATCGTATATTTCCTCACTGTTTTCAATAGGAATAGTATCATCATCTTCTCCGTGAATAAGCATAACCGGCCTGGGAGCTACAAGCTCTATCTCCTTCTTAGGGCATACCGTTTTGGTATCAACATTAGCCATTAATTTTACTGCTAATAAAACAGTATTGTTAAATGGAAATTTGGGCAATCCGCTCCATACACTTAGATTTTTTCGTAAGTATGTGTCCATGTCTGCAAAAGAAGCATCTGAAATTACCGCCTCAACATCTTTGCTTACAGCCGCCGTATGGATAGCGGTAGCCGCTCCCATTGAAAACCCCATAAGAATTATGTGTTTGCTCCCTTGAGCTTTCATATATTTAATTGCGCCTAGCAAATCATCCTTTTCATATACACCTAAAGTTGTTTTATCTCCTTCGGAAATTCCCGCATTTCTAAAATCAAAAACCAATACATTAAAACCCTTGCTTTGTAATCCGCTGATCAAATCAATTGTTTTTTCTTTGAATTGGAGTCTGTTGTTAGTATAACCATGCGCCATTATTATAGTTTTATCACTGTCTTTGGCTTTAAAGTACCAACCCTTAAGATTTATTGTTTTCTCGATATCCTTGAACTGTACATCCTTATATTCAATAACAATATTTGATGAAAATTTAGGCAGCGCCTGCCTTTTGGGATGTATCAGATTCCAGCCGACATAAGCTGATAACCCAAATACTGCAATCAGAATCACACAAATTAATATAAGGAACGAAACGATAAATGCCTTTTGGGTCTTGCGATTTTTCTTTTGGGCGTATGTTATACCACTTATATTCATAATCTCCTCCTTGCTCTGAACAATATGAACCGTCAAAATGTTTTTTGGAGCGCAAAATGCAGATATTTTATCCTACCACTTAAATATTTCATGAAAATAATTATAAACCGGACAATACACAGCTTGACATATGCTGCCTCCAGTCATATTATAATTTTATTTGATATTATTGTAAAGTATATTTTTACCTAAAAAGTAGGAATATAAATTGTAAATAATATTTACTTTGGTATAGGTGATTTATGGAGCAAAACTGTGAAATTCTATGTAATGCGTGCCCTAGAAACTGTAATATTGCTAGAACAAAGCTTAACGGATTCTGTGGGACAACGGAGCAAGTCAAGCTTGCAAAGGCTTTTCTTCACAAATGGGAGGAACCATGTATAAGCGGAAAAAACGGCTCGGGGACTATATTTTTTTCCGGTTGTAACCTTAAATGCGTATTTTGTCAGAACTACCATATAAGTCAGGAATACTTTGGAAAGGAGGTTTCCTCCGAGAGACTTGAAGAAATAATTCTTTATCTCCAGAGTATTGGCGCCCATAATATTAATTTTGTAAGCCCTTCCCACTATATTTTGCAATTAAGGAAAAGTTTGCTCAAAGTTCGCCATAGGTTAAAAATACCGGTCATATACAACTCCAACGGCTATGACAAAACAAGCAGTTTAAAACTCCTTGAAGGTCTTGTAAGCGTTTATCTTCCGGACATAAAATATTTTAAAAGCGAATCCTCTCTGAGATATTCAGGCGCAGCAAACTATTTTGATATTTCATCACAAGCAGTTCTTGAAATGTACCGTCAGACAGGCAAAGTTGTTTTTGACGAGGAAGGCATGATTACAAAGGGATTAATAATACGGCATCTAGTATTACCTGGAATGACCAATGAATCAATTAAGATTCTTGACTGGATAAAGTCGAACCTACCGACTGAAAATATTATGGTAAGCCTTATGAGTCAATATACTCCGTTCTATAAGACGACATCCTTCCTTGAAATAGATAGAAGGTTAATAAGAAGAGAGTATGATAAGGTAATTAACCATTTTATAAAATTAGGGTTTGAAAATGGGTATATCCAAGAAAGGGATTCTTCAGACAGTAAATTCATACCTGACTTTAATTTAGAAGGAATTTAATAGCGTTTTAAAGGTATTTAAGGGCGTTTCAAAAAATTCCTTGTTCAGGTTTTGTATGATAAAAACTCATAAAACCTTTCCATTAATATCTATATCATTTTGATTGACAAGAAGCCAATGTTAGAATTATAATTTAAGTAGTCTCAAAAAGCTTTTCCAGCTTCAAATAACCTTTTCAAGTTGAATAAGGGCGTTTCAAAAAATTCCTTGTTCAAGTTTTATAATGGAAACCATTATATCAAGTTTTTGAAACAACCAGTTGACCAGTTTTTTGGATACTGCCCAAATTAACAATTCTTAACTAAGGAGTGATATATGTTGAAAGACATGTTAATTGATGAGTTTCAATATACCGTTTCAGATCTTCTAGTCAGAAATAAAAGCATCATTGATCAAGCTACAAAATTTCAGGATTCTAACGCGCGCGTTAACCGTTCTGTCGTTAAAGCAGTTACTCAATGCGGTTGCATAAAAATTCACGCAAAAAAACAGAATTATTCAACTGACGGCGACATTGAAGAATTGAAGAAACTCATGAAAACTCATCTTGAAGGTAAATTATGCGATAACTGCAGAGATATCATTGAAAAAGAGATCGGCAGAAATCTTTTCTACCTTACATCTTTATGCAATACTCTTGATTTAAACTTATATGATGTAATAATAAAAGAACTTGACAGACTAAAAATGCTCGGAAAATACAATCTCAGATAGGAATTTTATAAGTATCTATTTTGATTTACACTTTCATAAATAATTATATATGAAAATATTATGATTTTAACGTGACTTAAATCATAGTTTTAAAACAGCTATGTATTTTTATTCTTTGTTTATTCTTGCTTGTTCCACTTAGGGCGTTTCAAAAAATTCTTTGTTCAAGTTTATATGACGAAAGCCCATTATATCAAGCTTTTGAAACGACCAGTCTACCTGTTATTTTTTTGATACTAACTTAATGATAATTAAGGGTCTGCTCTTTCATGATTTTCTGCTTCCTCATGACTTTCAGTTCATTCATGACTTTCCCTTCCTGACCCCAAGCTTCCTTAAAATAATGGATAAAATTAAATCGATAACACCAATATAAAGTTATTGAGTTTTATAAGATTAATCACTTTTAATATATATAAGTTGCGAAAAAGATTTTACATTAAAAATGCAGCTAATACGTCTGCATTTTACTATCAAAGTTGAACTTTTCGCAACTTATGAATCAATGTATATATTTTGCAATATAAAAAAAGGATGAAAATGTTTATTGCAAAATATATAAAACATAATAAAATATGAATTAATTGGTAAAAATATATTTTATACATGTTTATTGGAATTTTATTTTTTAGCCAATAACCTTATTTTGTGTTATAATTATGTAAAACATTTTGCTTCTGTTAAATTTATTCTAGCTGCATATTATATAGAAGGATTTACAGCTGCAAAGGTTTAGTACAATATAATTAATTTTTCTTAAGGAGGGTAACATGAATCCGAAAGCAAAAGCCGTTTCAAGCTCTTCGACAAGAAGTCAAAAACGGCAAAGTCAATTATTTATTTTTATTATAACCGTAATAAAAATACTTCTTGTAACATTTTTATTAATCTCATTCTCAGCCGCAGGAATTTTGGGAGGCCTTATATATGGATATGCCAAAACCGCCACTCCTATAAAGCCTGAGCAGTTAGATTTAAAGAACCTTACCTCTTTTATATATGATTCAGACGGAAAAGAAATTGCCCAGTTAAAAGGCGCGCAGAACCGGGTACTCGTTGATCACGATTACATACCTGATAATTTAAGAAACGCGTTTGTAGCAATTGAAGATAAACGTTTTTATGAGCATAAAGGAATTGATTTTATTCGAATTTCAAGCGCTGTATTCAATTTTCTCAGACCCGGAGGCAACACTCATGGCGGAAGCACGATAACACAGCAGCTTGTTAGAAACATTACGGGCGATACCAGAAGAACTCTAAAAAGAAAAGTTCAGGAACAGTATATGGCAATTCAGCTTGAAAAGCACCTTTCAAAGGAAAAGATACTTGATCTGTACATGAACTTAATTTTTATGGGCGGGAGTTATTATGGCGTTGAAACAGCTTCAAATGTCTATTTCGGCAAAGATGTAAAAGATCTCACATTAGCGCAGTGCGCAAGTCTTGCGGGTATAACAAATCTTCCTGGCAAGTACGCTCCTGTTTCAGATAAGAATAAAAAAGATAATCTCACCCGTCAGCACGCAATACTTATGGAGATGAAAAAGTCTGGCTTTATAAATGAAGAACAATACCAGAGCGCGCTAAAGGAAGATGTAAAATTTGTTTCAGGAAATAACAACAAAATTCAAACAGTAAAAAGTCAGAGCTATTTTGTTGACCAGGTTATAACAGATGTTAAGAAAGATTTAGTAGCTTCTGGGATGTCTTCCCAACTAGCGGATAAAACTATCTATAGCAATGGAATTAAAATCTATACAACTATGGACTCAAATGTTCAGAAATCAATGGATGAAGTATTTACAAATGATAAGTATTTCCCAATTATAAATAAAACCCAGCATCCACAGGCCGCAATGGTTATAATTGATCCTAAAACGGGACAGGTAAAGGCTCTTTATGGCGGTTATGGTCAAAAAACCGGAGATCTCATATTAAATAGGGCAACTCAGATACAACGGCAACCCGGATCAACTTTTAAACCCATCGCTGTTTACGCTCCAGCTATAGATCAGAAACTTGTAACAGCTGCAACTCCCATTGATGACGCCCCTTCTTATCTCAATGGCGTGAGTTATGGGCCTTATCCTCAGAACTATACTAGAGGAGATTATTCTGGGCTATTAACGATACACACTGCCCTCTACCGTTCAATAAATGTTGTTGCTGCAAAAACATGGCTAAAGCTGGGACCATCACTTTCCCTTAAATATTTAAAGAAGGACGGAATAGATCGCAAGATCGATACAGACGGAACTTTATCAATAGCTATGGGCGGTCTTCATAATGGTGTTAATGCGCTTAACATGGCTGCTGCATATGTTCCATTTGTTAACAATGGGATTTATAGAGAACCAACAACTTACACAAAGGTTTTAGATAAAGATGGCAATATTCTCTTGGAGAAGAAGCCCAAAACAACCGTTGTGTATGATAATGAAGGAACATCTTTTATTATGACAAATATGATGAAGGATGTTTGTAGGATAGGTACTGCAAATATAAATGGCCTTGGCCTTATACAGAACGGCAAGATGCCAACAGCAGGTAAGACCGGAACTACCAGCGATAATAGGGATAAATGGTTCGTAGGCTTTACACCTTATTATGTAGGCGCAACGTGGTATGGATATGATAAGAATTTAAAACTTACGTCTGCTGAATATAACCAAGCCCTGACAATATGGCATGCGGTAATGGAAAAAGCTCATGCTAACCTTAAGCCTAAAGAATTCAACGGCCCATCAGGAGTTGTCAAGAAAGCAGTTTGTATATACTCCGGCAAATCTCCATCAGATCTTTGCGCAAGGGATCCTAGAGGCAACGCAATAACAGAGGAATATTTCCTTCCCGGCACTGAACCAAAAGATGGCGACATATGTGATGTTCATGTATTAAAACAGGTTTGTAAAGATAGCAAGGACGCATTTGGAAGGAATTCTCTATTTGGACCAAACTGTCCTCCGAGCTCCCTTTTAGAAAGTGTTTTTGTTCAAAGAAAAATACCTTATGTTAAAGTAAGTCCATCTGATCCATACCCGGATGACTGGAAATATGAGGCTCCAACAGGCTATTGCGCAACACACGGAGGACCTCCTTCTAAGTTGCCAACTACTAATACCGAACCCACGAACAACGATGGTACAAATACAAACACCACTACAACAGATCAAAATAATACAGATGAAAATGGATCTAATAACAACAATAATAATGGAGACACAACAGATCCAATTCAACCCAATCAGTAAAATACAATAAAGTTATAAATATATTAAAATCATTATTAAGCTTACATTTAAGCAGAACAAAATATTGATCTTAATATTAAGAAATTCTTATAAATAAAAAACGCCTTAAATGGCGTTTTTTATTTATAATTTTTTTCGCAACTTATATAATAATTTGTTTATCTTTTTTATTACTTTCTAGCCCTAAACAGAGTACCGATATCATTACCCTCAATAACTTCTAAAATAAGTTCAGGTTTTTGTCCGTTAATAAGAACCATATCAATACATGCTTCCATAGTGATCTTTGCAGCCTGAAGCTTGGTTACCATTCCACCGGTCCCCCTATCAGAACCGGCCCCTCCGGCGCATTTTTTAACATCCTCATTTATTTCATCTATTATCGAAATCATTTTTGAATCATGATTCGTCCTTGGATCTGAATCATAAAAACCATCAATATCGGATAGGATAACCAACAAATCCGCATTAACCAATTTTGCCACTATTGCTGAAAGTGTATCGTTATCCCCAAATACTCTATATCTTCCAAACTCAATTTCTTCAACTGAAACTGAATCATTTTCATTTACGATAGGAATTATCCCCTTTTCAATCAGTGTCTCAAAGGTATTAATAACGTTATTTCTTCCGCCTTCATTTTCAATAACATCACGCGTAAGTAATATCTGCCCTACAATTTGACTGTATTCTGAAAAAAAACGGCTGTAAATATTCATTAACTCACACTGTCCAACAGCTGCAACTGCTTGCTTTTCCCTGATCGATTTGGGTTTTCCGCTTAGCTTTAACTTACCTACACCTACGCCAATTGCTCCGGAAGTAACGAGCACTACTTCTTTTTCCTGATTCATAAGGTCCGAGATAATTCTTACCAGCTTGTCTATCCTGGTAAAATTAATTTTTCCCGTATCATATGTCAAGGTGGATGTCCCAACTTTAATCACTATTCTCTTTGCGTCTCTTAGACCCTCACGTTTATCCTTCATTACTTTCCCTCTTTACATATATATATAATTAAATTTTCAACATATTTTTAATACTACAAGACCATAACCTAATATAAATCCAGCTATAAACGTATACATACATATTAAAAACCATTTTATTTTCGAATATCTTCTCATACCTCCACCTCACTAAGTTTTCTCACAAAAACCAGTTAATCTTTACATCTACCAATTACAAATGTAAGCCTGAAACTGATTTTACCATATATAGTTCTTAGTAAGATTTTGTACAAGTTATTTAAATATTATTCAAAACATATAAAATCTAGTTTTAAGGGCGTTTCAAAAAATCCCTTGTTCAAGTTTATATGACGAAAGCCCATTATATCAAGTTTTGAAACGACCAGTTGCTAAGTTTTTTTATACTACCTAATCCAACTTTGCATAATCCTTTTTATCTAAGCCTGGTAAAAAGAAACAAACCATTTTCTTTATATAATGCATACTCCAGATATGATCTGAAGTAAACAGTACATACATGGATATCCCTATTATAGATGACGCAACCGCATCAAGAGTATAATGTTGTTTTACAAAGAAAGTTGACAATGTTATGAGTATAAATGCAATAACAGCAACACTTCTGGCAAAGATCTTTTTGTTATAACTAAAAAGATACATAGACGCAAGTAACGCGTTTAATACATGCACACTTGGAAAGCAGTTGAATGGGTTGTCATTTTTGTAAGTAAGCCTTACCAATTGTGATAATATATCGTTTCCAAGAACATCAGGCCTTGGAACAGTTGTTGGGTAAAAGTAATAAACAACAAAACACAATAAATTACCCATTATAATACTAAATAAAAGTCTAAAGTAACTCTTTTTATCAACAATAGCAAAATAAACCAGAACTGACATGAAATAAAAAAACCATGAAAGATATGGTAATATAAAAATTTTTTCAAATGGAATATTTATGTCTATATAAGTACTTAGAATATGAACATTTCCCCTATAAGTATTTAAAGCTGTATGAATTATATTGATTAAAGGGAGGGAAATCAGGAATAATATTCTTGTAACTATTCCGAAGACTTTATTTTTATTCATCAAATCACCTATAGCTAAAACACCTTCAAATAATGAGCAAGTTATCTAATTTCTCTGGCGTTTTATCTCTAAAAAGATATTTTTATTAAGGGCGTTTCAAAAAATTCCTTGTTCAAGTTCATATGACAAAAACCCATTATATCAAGTTTTTGAAACGACCAGTTGCTAAGTTTTTTTGATACTACCTAAAATCAATTAATCTTTTACATTTATCTATCACAAAATACCGTTAAAACAGTTCGTTATTTTTTTTCGGTTAAATGTAAGATTAATATTGATTTTAACATAGTGAAAGCCATAAATATTATACTACAAAATCATTAAGATTGTAACCATTTTAAGCGCTTAATTTCAAAGTTTATAAAATTTTAATACTTAGGGCGTTTCAAAAAATTCCTTGTTCAAGTTT